>DQED01000171.1 GCA_003525525.1 Desulfovibrio sp. | reverse complement strand
GGCCGTGTACGGCGCGGCCCAGGGCAGGTCGCGGCAGGCGATGCGCACGGCCAGGAAGAGCAGGCCGGCCATGACGGCGAGGTGCGCGGCAAAGGCCGGGCGGTAGGGCAGGGCGGCGAGCAGGGCGTAGGGCAGGGCGAACTGGGGCGGATAGGCGAAGGGCACGAACACGTCGCCAGAGCCCTCCGGCATCAGGTCGCGCTCGGCGGCGCGCTGCGCGGCCGGCTCGTAGAGCCGCTCCGCCTGGCCGGCAAGCACGATGCGCCCGGCGGCGTAGAATTCGGCGAAATCGCCGCCGAGCCTGCCGGAGACGACCCTGGCCCCGGAGCCGGTGCACAGGGCGAAAAGCAGGGCCAGGCCCATGGCCGCGAGCAGCAGGCGCGGGTAGACACGAAGCCGCCAGGGCGTGAGCCAGAGCGCTGTCACGGCCGTTCCCGAAAATAATCCGCCGGCCCGAGCACGGCGCGCACCGGCGAGGCCTCGGCTTCGGATACGCGAAGCGGCGGGCAGGAAAGGAGGTAGCGCCCCGGCGCGACATCGGCCAGGAAAAGCCCTTCCAGGATGAGCACGCCGGCTTCGAGGAGGATGTGGTGGACCGGAAAGCCCGGGTCGTCCAGGGGCTCGACGCTTAAGGCGTCGATGCCGACGAGGGCGAGGCCCTGCCTGACGCAACGCATGGCCAGCGCCGGAGTCAGGGCGGCGAATGCTTCAGGGAAGGCGGGGCCGAGAAAGGCGCGCGTTGCGGAATTGACCGTGCGAAAAAGCACGGCCTCGCCCGGGGCGGCGTCGCCTGCGTCCAGCAGTTCCGGGCCGAGCGCCAGGAATTCGCCGGCGTCGACGACGCGAGCCGGCAGGAAGAACGCCGCCGCCGGATAGTCGCCGGCGCGGCGGCCGCCGGGGAGGAAATGGGCGGGGAAGTCGAGGTGCGTGCCGGCGTGGGCGGAAAGGCCCCAGGATGCGGCTTCGCAGCCGTCGGCCTCCTGTGACAGGAACAATTCCCGTCGAAACGGCGGATCGCCGGGGATGCCGGGGAGCGCGGCGGACAGGGGCAGCGAAATGTCGCGCCACTGCGTCCGCCGCGCGGTGTCTTCCTCGCCCGGCATCAGCCTTCCATCTTGAATTTGATCAGCGCCAGGAATGCGCCCTGCGGGTCGCCGACCACGCAGAAACGGCCCACACCCGGAATGTCCGTGGGTTCCTTGTAGACGGAGCCGCCGAGCGCCACGGCCTTTTTCGCCGCAGCGTCCACGTCGTCCACATTGACGTAGCTGCCCCATACCGGCGGCATGGGGCCGGTCTCGGGCGGCATGGCCATCATGCCGCCGACGGGGGTGTCGCCGACCTTGAGCAGCGTGTAGGTCATGCCCATTTCGGGCATGGGCTTGTCCTCGGCGGTCCAGCCGAGCAGTCCGGTGTAGAAGGCCTTGGCGGCCTCCACATCCGTGGTCATCAGTTCGTTCCAGCTGAAAAAACCCGATTTCAGATACGGTTCGTCCATGGTCACGCCTCCTTTGGGGGGGTACCGGGGCCGGTCGGCCTGGGTCTTCCCGGCATAGCGGCATCCCGGGCGTCTGGCAACGGTCGGGACAGAATTGTCACAGCGTCGCCGGAGCGCGGGGAAAAAAAAGCCCCCGCGCGAAGCGGGGGCGAAAACGGCGGGGTTGTCGAACGTGCGTTACTTCTGGGCGACGTGGCAGCCGTTGTTGGAGCAGGGAGCCACGGAAAGGGGCTTCTGGCCTTTTTCCTTGCGGGCGATGTTGGTCTTCATGTGGCAGCCCAGGCAGCTGTTCTCGGCGTTCTTGTCGTGGAAGGCGCGGAAATAGGAGGTGGGCTCCTGACGCTCCTTGAGGTTGTCGTGGCAACCCTCGGTGGCGCAGCCCTCGATCTTGCCCTTGCCGTCCCACATGTGGTGGCAGGTGCCGCAGGCGATGTTGCCGTGCTGGCCGTGGGAGAACGAAACCGGCGCGAAGCTGGTCTTGAGCACCCCGGACGGACGCTTGAACGTAAGGGTCAGAGGGTAGCACAGCTCGGACTTGGCGTCGACGATCGGGCTGTACTTGCCGCCATCGGCCATGGCGACGGTGGCCAGGGCCAGGGTGAACATCGAACCGACCAACATGGAAAACATGACCTTGGAACGCATCCAACTCCCTCCTTAAAGCTCCAAGAAACGGAAAAAGGACCTAGCCGCTGCGAATACACAGGCGGCAGTCGCAGGCGTAGCCCCGCCGCCGTAATTCAAGTGAAAAGCGTAAAATTTCACAAATCGGAAGTCAACAGATTTCGCGTAAAATCTGTCGTCCTCATCGGACGCGACGCCCCCCGCGTCCGGGTTGCCGGAAACCGCGGGGGCCGTGGAAAAGGGGCGGAACCGGGGCCGGACGTCAGTCCTGACAGTCCTGGCAGCCCTGGCAGTCGAGCTTTTCGTTGGCTTCGAGGGCGTCCATGAGGTCGAGGCTCAGGCGGATGAAATCCGACGCGGTAAGGATGCCGACGAGTTTGCCGCTTTCGACCACAGGCAGGCAGCCGTATTTCTGCGTGAGCAGCACTTCGGCCGCCTGGCGCAGGGGCAGTTCCGGGGAAGCCATGGCCACGTCGGCGCGCATGACCTCGTGGATGGGAATGGCGGCGTAGATTTCTTCCTGCGTGGCCTGGTCGATGTCGGCGAGGCGGGAGACGGAGGCGGCCAGGAGATCGCGGTGGGTCAAAAGGCCCACGAAGGCCCCGGCGTCGTCGATGATGGGCAGGTGGCGGATGCGGGCCTGCTCCATGGCCTTCTGGGCTTCGAGCAGGGAGTCGCTGTCGCGCAGGGCGATGAGGTCTTCGGTCATGAGGTCGCGGGTGGTGAGCATGGATGCCTCCTTGATGCATCGCAAATGGCATCGCAGGCGCCTGCCTGTCAAGGCTCGGGCGGTTGACTTGGCTGGCGGATTCTGGTTTCAAAAATAGAGCGTGCCGCCATCCGCGCAAGCCCTGGCGTAGGTTCGGGGAAAGGGCGAAAATGAACGGACCTGGGCCGAAAATCGACTTCAAGCGCAACCGCGACCGCATGGTCCGGGACCAGATCGAGGCCCGGGGCGTCTCCGATCCCGAAGTGCTGCGGGCCATGCGCAAGGTGCCCCGCCATCTTTTCGTGGAAGAGGCGCTCATTCCCCAGGCCTACGAGGACCATCCCCTGCCGCTCGGGCACGGGCAGACCATTTCCCAGCCGTATGTCGTGGCCTGGATGACGGAACTGCTCGAGGTCTCGCGGGGGCAGCGGGTGCTGGAAATCGGCACCGGCTCGGGCTACCAGGCCGCGGTGCTGGCGGAACTGGGCGCGTACGTCTTCACGGTGGAGCGCGTGCGGCCCCTGTACGAGGCGGCGCGGCGGCTCCTCGAGAGCCTGCGCTACCTGAAGGTCCGCTTCAAGCTCGACGACGGCACCCTGGGCTGGCCCGACGAAGCGCCTTTCGACCGCATCGTGGTCACGGCCGGGGGGCCGCGCATCCCCGAGCCGCTTCTCGCGCAGCTTGCGGACCCCGGGCGCATGGTCATTCCCGTGGGCGCTTCCCGGCGCAGCCAGGAACTCCATGTGGTGCGCAAGGAAAACGGCCGTATCCTCGCGCGCAAGCTCGGCGACGTCATGTTCGTCGATCTCGTCGGCGCCCACGGCTGGTAGGCCCCGACAAGGGAGAAAGGATTCCGGATGCAAACCCTGACGGATTGTTCCGGCCGCGGGGCCGACGCCCGCGACGGCCGTATCGGTGCGACGCTCGGCAGGATCCGCTACAAACTCTTCGTCATGAGCGGCAAGGGCGGCGTGGGCAAAAGTTCGGTGGCGGTCAACGTGGCCCGGGCCCTGGCCGACGCCGGTTCCCGTGTGGGCCTGCTCGACGTGGACCTGCACGGCCCGAGCGTCGCGCGCATGCTCGGCATCACGGGCGCGCTCGAGGCCGGCCGCGACGCGCCGCTGGCCCCCAAACGCGCGGGAGGCAACCTGTCCGTGGTCTCCATGCAGTCCCTGCTCGACGACCCCGACCAGGCGGTCCTGTGGCGCGGCCCCATGCGGACCACGGCCATCCGCCAGTTCCTGGCCGACGTGGACTGGGGGGAGCTCGACTATCTCGTCATCGATTCGCCGCCCGGCACCGGGGACGAGCACCTGACCGTGCTCAAGACCGTGCGCGACGCCCTGTGCCTGCTCGTGACCACGCCCCAGGAAGTGTCCCTGGCCGACGTGCGCAAGACCATCAATTTCCTCCAGTACGCCAACGCCAACATCCTTGGCGTGGTGGAGAACATGAGCGGACTCGTCTGCCCCTATTGCCACAAGGAAATCGACTTGTTCAAAAAAGGCGGCGGCGAAGCCCTGGCTCGGGCGTACGGCCTGGACTTCCTCGGCGCGGTGCCGCTCGATCCGGCTACGGTGGTCGCGGGCGACCTGGGCCGGCCCGTGGTGTCCCTGGACGAAGACTGCCCGGCCAAGACGGCGTTTGCGGCCCTGGCGCAAAACGTCGCCGCCGCCTGCCGCGAAAGCCTCGAGGCGGCGTCTTCGCCCTGTCCGTGAGCGCGCGCGGCGTCGCTCGGCGGCGTCCCCCCCGCAAGGCAGGCGGGGAGGACGATGCGGCGAAAGGCTTTACGCCGGCCAGGGATTGCTTTACACGCCTGCCAGCAAGCCGTAACACAAAGGCCAAACGACGATGTTCAATCTCGCCAACAACCTGACGCTGGCCCGGATCGGGGCTGTGCCCATCCTGGTCGTGCTGCTGTACTTTCCCGGCCGGGGCACGTGCCTGGCCGCGCTGTTGTTTTTCATCGCCGCTTCGGTGACCGACATCGTGGACGGCGCCGTGGCCCGGCGGCAAAACCTCGTCACGACCATCGGCAAGTTTCTCGACCCCCTGGCCGACAAGCTGCTCGTCAGTTCTGTGCTGATCATGCTCACGCACCTGGGCTGGGTCGAGGCCTGGGTGGCCGTGATCATCATCGGCCGGGAGATCGCCGTGACGGGGCTGCGGGCCATCGCCGTGGACTACGGCGTGGTCATCAGCGCCGACCGCTACGGCAAGCTCAAGACCATCCTGCAGATGCTGGCCCTTTGCCCGCTGCTGCTGCATTACCCCTGGTTCGGGCTCGACCCCGTGCCCCTGGGACAGATCCTTTTGTATGTGGCCCTGGTTTTGACCCTTGTATCCGGGGGCAATTACTTTTATGTGTTCGGGAAGCAAGTGATGTGGTCCAAGGCCGGGACCGGCAAGCAGTAGCGTTGTCCTGGCGGCGAAGTGGACCATTTTGTTTCATAAAATAAATTTTGCCGCCATGTTGGCATGCAATAGCAATCCCACGGCCTTGCGCACGCGCCACGAGGCCCGACCCGCGAAACCGCACGAAAAAGCGCCATGAAACCCAAGAATACCTCCAAGCTGTCCACCAGACGCCGGGTGCGCGCCGTGCGCCCGGGCGTGGGCAGGCAGGCGCGCGTCCCGTCGCGCCGCGACGATAACCTGTCCGCGCGCATCGAAAACTGCCTGCATACCATCCTCGAACTCGAGCCGGACCTCGAACGCCTGCAGTTCGGCCATTATCTCTTGCGTGACTTCAATATTCTCAAGATGTTCCTGTCTCATGTCGAGGAAATAGACGTCCAGGAACAGGATGTGGCCCGCATCGAGGCGGCCACGGAAAACTTTCTCAAGGAGCTCAAGGAGCCGCTCGAGCAGCAGGACTACAAACGCATGAAAAAATACGTCGTGCAATGACATGATCTGGCGACGGTTTCTTCTGACGGGACTGATCTTCTTCAATATCTTTTTGCTTTACAATCTCATATGGAGCGACAACGGCATTTTCGCCTATCTGGAACTTAAATCCCGTCATGAGCAGCTCAAGCAGCGCCTGGAAACCGTCAACGAACATTCCCTGGATCTCAGCCAGGAAATCCGCTGGCTCAAGACCGATCGGGCCTTTACGGAAAAGATGGCCCGTTCGCAGATGAACTACCTCAAGGAAAACGAAATCCTCTACCAGTTTCCCAAGGACAAGCCGCAGGCCAAGGAAACGGAGGGAGGCAGGGCCGATGGCCAGTAAGATCGAACTCTACCGCGAAGTCCTGGAGATCGAGCCCAATTCCAAGGTGTTCTTTCCGCTGGCCCGGGAACTGGCTGCCCTGGGCTGCGAGGATGAGGCCGCAGGCGTGCTGTCGCGCGGCATCGCCCAGCATCCCGACCATCTGGAAGCCAAGTTCTTTCTGATCGAGCTCCTTTCGCGCCTCGGACGCGCCGGCGAGGCGGATGCGGTATTCACCGACGTCGGCAGCCTGCTTTCCCGCTATCCCGCGGTCTGGCTCCTGTGGTCGCGCACGGCCGCGGCCCGGTCCCAGGACCCGGCCCTGGCCATGCTCTTTCTGGCCCATTATTTCCAGGACGAATCCCTGACCTGGGCCAAGGTCATGGAGCGGGGGCTGCAAAGCCTGCGCGAGGTCCGGCCCGTCGCCCTGGACGCGATGCCCGCCGAGGCCGCCGCGCCGGTGGCCCCGGAACCGGCTCCCGTCGTGACCCCGGAAACGCCGCCGGAAACGGTCGAGGCGGTTGGGCCCGAGCCGCAGGCCGAGGACGCCCCGTCCCTGCGCGGCGCGCGCGAGGTGAGGGAGCTTGCCGCCGACCTCGTGGCCGCCGTTTCGGAGCCGGCCGAGAAAAATCGAAACCGGCCGGCCAAGGGCCGCGACACCGTGGTNNCGTGGTGCGCACCAAGACCATGGCCGCGCTCCTGGCCGACCAGGGCGATGTGGCCGGCGCGCGCGAAATCTATGACGAATTGCTGGCGCGTCTGCCTGCCGGCCCCGAACGGGACGATATCGCGGCCCGCGCGGCCGCCCTTGACGCCGGCAAGGCCCCGGGCCATGCCCCGGAGGCCGAGGTTCCTCCTGCCGGGGACGCCGCCGGCTCCCGCAAGGGCGCGGGGCCAGCCAAACTGGTCAGCCTGCTCGAAGCCCTGGCCGGACGCCTGGACGCCCGGGCGCGGGGCTAGCGCGGCATCTTCGAAACCTCCATGCGTATTTTGTAAGGGAACGGGTTTTTTTTGTCTCTTGCCTTCGAAGCCCATATTACGAAGCGCGTGCACACGACGGCAGGTATGCAACCGCCGCGGCAAGACACCAATCATCTGGAACATCGAGGGGAAACGGCCTTGAAACGATGCCTGAACACGGCCTTGGCGGTCCTTTGTTGCCTTGTCTTCCTGACCGGGCTGACCGGCTGCGGCACCATGAAGACCACCTGGCGCGACACCAAGAAGCTCTACCGGACCTACGTCAACACCGACCCGACCATCGACTTCAGCGACCAGGGCATCACGGACAAGGGCCTGCAACGCCTTGCCGCCCTGTTCATGCCCGTTGACGAGCGCCTCATGGGCATGATGCGGGTGCTTGGCGCCCAGGACACGCCGCCGGAACCCGAGTGGACCCAGGACTTCCTGACCCGCCACGACTGGCTCTCGAGCGTGGCCGTCCTCGACACGAGCGGCGCGGTGCTCTCGCAGGTCCCGGCCGTTTCCATGCGCCCCCTGGACTACGCCGGCCTGCTGGAGTTTTCCGACCGCTACGCCAAGCGCAAGATGGGCGCGCAGGTCAAGACCGACGAGCTCGGCACCGTGGTCATGGTCGCCGCGCCCTATTTCAAGAACAACGAATACGCCGGCCTCGTGGTCGCGAGCTTCGATCCGCGCAACCTCATCCGCTTCTCGCCCGAGCCCGGCGCGCTCGTGGTGGCTTCCACCGAGGGCTTGGTCTGGGGCGGCGACGGCGGCCAGGGCGAAGCCCTGGCCGGGCTCAAGTGGGATGAAATTCTCAAGAGTTCGGTGCAGGGCGAGATGAACGCCGCCGGCGGCC
>DQED01000167.1 GCA_003525525.1 Desulfovibrio sp. | reverse complement strand
GGCCGAAACCGCACCGCCCCGGCCTCCTCCACGGCCCGCTCCAGGGTCTCGCCCTGGCCGCGGCGCATCTCGATGAAATCCACGAGGATGATGGAGTTGCGCACCACGATGCCCGCCCCGGCGATGAAGCCGATCATGGACGTGGCCGTGAAAAAGGCCCCGGCCAGGGCATGGGCCGGGATGATGCCGATCAGCGACAGCGGGATGGGCGCCATGATGGCGATGGGCGTGGTGTAGGAGCCGAACCAGCCCACGGTCAGGATGTAGATGAGCACCATGACCACGGCGAAGGCGATGCCCATGTCGCGGAAGACCTCGTAGGTGATCTGCCACTCGCCGTCCCATTTCATGCTGTAGTCCGCGCTCTGCGTCGGCATGGCCGTCCAGAGGATGGGCAGGGGGGATTTGTCCTCGGCCTGCCAGGCGCCCGTGCCCGTGGCCGCGAGCTTTGCCAGGGCGTCGTTGACCTTGCCCATGGCGTAGACCGGGCTCTCCTCGCGCCCGGCCACGTCGCCGGTGACGTAGACCACGGGCAGCAGGTTCTTGTGGTAGAGGCTCGAAGGCTCCTCGTGCTCGCGGATGCTCGCGATCTGCCCGAGCGAGACGAGGCGGCCGCCGTCGCCGCGTACGACGATCCCTTCCATGTCCCTGGCATCGGCGCGGCTGCCGATGGGCAGACGCACGACGATGGGCGCGTCCTCGCGCGCCTGCTCGTCGTGCAAAAGCCCCGCCACCGTGCCGGCGACGCTTGCGGCGACGTCCCTCAGCGCCCGTTCGGGATCGACGCCCGCGGCCTGCGCCTTGTCGCGTTCCACGCGGATGACGCGCTCGGGCCGGGGATCGTCCACGTACCAGTCCACGTCCACCACGTCGGGCGTCTGTTTCATGATGTCGCGCACCTGGCGCGCCACGGCCAGACGGCCCGCGTCGGTCGGGCCGTAGATCTCGGCCACGAGCGTCTGGAGCACGGGCGGGCCGGGCGGCAGCTCCACCACCTTGATGCGGGCGTCGTGGCGCGCGGCGATGGGAGCCAGCGTTTCGCGCACCGCCTTGGCGATGGGGTGGCTCTGGCGGTCGCGCGCGGATTTGGGCAGCAGGTTGACGCTCACTTCGGCCTCGTTGGCCCCGGTGCGCTGGTAGTAGTGGCGAATGAGGCCGTTGAAGGTCATGGGGCCGGACGCCCCGGCGTAGAGCGTGGCCCCGGCCACGTCGCCGCGCTCGATGACCGCGTCGGCGAGCTCCCGCGCCACGGCGGTCGTCTCCTCGAGCGGCGTGCCGCGCGGCATGTCCACCATCACGGAAAATTCGCTCTTGTTGTCGAACGGCAGCATCTTGACCAGCACGGCCTTGGCCGGAAAAAGCGCGCAGGCCCCGACGAGCAGCGCCCCGACCAGGGCGAGGAACCCATGTCGCCAGGCCGGGCGCTTGAGCAGCCGGTCCATGAGCCAGAGGTAGGCACGGGTGCCGGCGTCGTCCGGGATCTCGCCGTGGGCGGCCTTGCCCTCGGGTTCGGGCCGCAGCGTCCGCTTGGCCGTCCAGGGCGTGATGCAAAAAGCCACGGCCATGGACAGGAGCATGGCCACGGACGCGCCCACGGGCATGGGCCGCATGTACGGGCCCATGAGCCCGCCCACGTAGGCCATGGGCGCGATGGCGGCGATGACCGTGAACGTGGCGAGGACCAACGGCGCGCGCACCTCGCCCACGGCAGCGACGATCACTTCCGAAAGGGGTCTGCCGCGCGAGCCCGGCAGCGCCAGGTGGCGAACGATGTTTTCCACGTCCACGATGGGGTCGTCGACGAGGATGCCGATGCAAAAGATCAGGGCGAAGAGCGTGACGCGGTTGAGCGTGTAGCCCATGAGCCAGTAGGTGGCGAGCGTGATGGCGAGGGTCACGGGCACGGCGACCATGACCACGAGACTCGCGCGCAGCCCGAGGAAAATGGCCACCACGCCGCCCACGGTGACCGCGGCGAGGATCAGGTGCGTCAGCAGCTCGTCCACCTTGGCCTTGGCCGTCTCGCCGGAATCGCGGGTGACGCTCAGGTGGACGTCGGCGGGCAGGACGTAGCCGCGCAGGGCGTTGATGCGTCTTAGCGCCTCGTCTGCGATGATCGTGGCGTTTTCCCCGGTCCGCTTGGCCACGGACAGGGTCACGGCCGGGTAGGCCGCGCCCGGGGCGGCGTCCTTGCCAGCGACGCCCTTGCCCGGCAGATAGAAGACGTAGTCGGTCGGTTCGTCGAAGCCGTCGCGGATGGCGGCCACGTCGGCGAGGAAGACCGGGCGGCCGTTTTTGATGGCCACCACGGCCCGGGCCAGTTCCTTTTCCGTGCGAAAGAAGTTGTCCAGGCGGATGGACACGGCCCGGCCGGACTGGAAGGCGTCGCCGATGGTCTCCCCGGCGTTTTGCTGGCCGATGGCGTCGAGCACGTCCACGGCGTCGAGGCCCTGGGCGCGCAGCTTGTCCGGGTCGGGCTCGACCATGACCGCGCGTTTTCTGCCGCCGGTGACGGTGGTTTCGGCCACGCCCGGGATGCGCCGCACCTCTTCGTTCAGGGCATTGGCCATCACGCGCAGCTGCCGGGAATCGTACGGCCCGCCCCACAGGGCCACGGCCAGCACGGGCACGTCGTCGATGGAATGGGGCTTCAGGATGGGTCGCGAGCAGCCGGGCGGAATCCAGTCCAGGTGCTGGTAGAGCTTGGTGTAGGCGGCGACCAGGCTCTTTTCGGTATCCTCGCCCACCTTGAAGCGCACCACGGTCATGGCCTCGCCCTGGCCGGCCGTGGAATAGACGTACTCCACGCCCGGGGCCTCCCAGAGAATGCGCTCCATGGGCGTCACCACGCGGTTTTCCATCTCCTTGGGCGTGGCCCCGGGCATGGTCACGAGCACGTCGATCATGGGCACGACGATCTGCGGCTCTTCTTCGCTGGGCGTGGCCCACACGGCGAGCACGCCCGTGAGCACGGCGGCGATGATCAGAAGCGGCGCGAGCTTGGAATCGACGAAGACGGCCGTGATGCGGGTGAGCCAGTCCGCATGGTGGCCGTGGTGCGCGGGATCGGTCATTGCGCCGCTCCGGCGAGTTTGTCGCCCTCGCGCAGGGCGCTCCCGGCGGCGCAGGCCACCCGTTCCCCGGCCGTAAGGCCGCTTAAAACATCGGCGAAACGCTCCCGGTTGCTGTCGGCGAAGGCCTCGGAATCGGTGAGGTAGGTCTTGCCCCCGAAATCGGCGGCGAGAAACGTCGCCCCTGTCTTGACCACGCGGAAGCGGAGCACGTCGTCCTTGTCCACGACCACGGCCGTGGGCAGGTCGCCGCGGCGCATGAGGCAGTTCTCGGGCACGAGGAGCTTTTCCGCGGTGCGCGCCGGCACGAACACCCGGCCGAACATGCCGGCCCGGGGCGGGCTTTTGCTCTCCGGCACGGGGTCGGGCAGGGCGCACTTGAGCTTGAAGGTGCGGCTGGCCGGGTCCACCCGGCCGACCACGGCCGAGACCGTGACCGCAAAGGGCTCCGGGGCCAGGGACGGCACGGCGGCGAGGATGGTCTGGCCCTGGCGCAGGCCGGAGAGCAGCGATTCGTCCACCTGCGCCGTGAGCTCGAAGCCGCCGCCCGAGCGGTCCACCAGGGCCAGGGGCGCGCCGGCGGTGACGAAGGCCCCCTGGTCCACGTAGCGCCGGGCCAGGATGCCGTCGAAGGGGGCGGTGATGCGCGTGTAGGCGCGAAGGGCCGCCAGTTCGCCGAGCTTGGCCGTGGCCGCCTTTTCCTGGGCGTCGGCGGCTTCCACCTGGCGCGCCAGGGCGTCGAACTCGGCCTTGGCCTTGTCGTAATCCTCCTGGCTGACAGCGCGCTGGGCCAGCAGCCGGCCCATGCGCTCCATGGTCGTCCTGGCCAGGGCGCTTCGTGCGGCAAGCGCCTGACGCTCCCGGGCCACCTGCTCGCGCGAGGCCGTGAGCCCCTGTTCCTGGCTGGTCAGGTCGCGGTCGTCGATGCGCATGATGGGCTCGCCCGCGCGCAGGGCGTCGCCTTCCCTGGCGCTGACGGCCTCCACCGTGCCCGTGAGCTTGCTGGCCAGGGTGACGCTCTGTTCGGACTCCACTTCGGCCGGAAACGAACGGCACTCGACCACGGAACGGCGCGCGACGGTCGTTACGGGAGCCGTGACGGTGCGGCTTTGCGGCGCAGCCGCCGGCTTTTCGCCGGAACAGCCTGCCAGGGCGACGGCAACACACAGGGGGAACAGAAAATGTATGCGCATGGTTCCAGCAGATTCCACGCCGGCCCCTGTTTGTCAACGTCCGTCAATGAAGTGCGTATTGCTGCATGCGTCTATTGCAGAGGGATGCAATATGGAATTGAAGGGAAAACATCGAAACGGGAGTCCAGAGGGCGAGAGCCCTTTGGCCGCCGGAGGCATCCCCCCGTAATTCCCAATCAAGGCCCGGGGAAGCGCCAGGGGGCGACGGGGGCGCAGTTGACGGCGTCCACGCGCCAGGCGTCGCCGTCGAGGTGCAGCACGTTGAGGCGGCAGTAGTCCTGCCCCAGGCGGAAGAGGTGGCTCAAGTCGATGCCGAGGGCGTGGCACAGCAGCGTGCGGTTGACGCCGCCGTGGGCCACGACCAGGACGTTGCCGTCGATGGCGGCCAGGTCGCGCAGGGCGGCCACGGACCGGGCCTGGACATCGCCGAAGCCTTCGCCGCCCTCGGGGCGGCAGCCGACGAGGTCGTGGCCCCGGCGTTCGTAGTCGCCGGGAAAGCGTTCCCTGACCTCGTCCACGGTGAGGCCTTCCCACTGGCCGAGGTCGATCTCGCGCAGGCGCGGTTCGCGGCGCACGGGGATGTCGCGGCCGGCGAGGACGATGGAGGCGGTTTCCAGGCAGCGGGTGAGGTCCGAGGACACGACGGCGGCAAACGGCACCTCGGCCAGAGGCTCGCGCCAGAGGGCGGCTTGCGCACGGCCATCCTCGGTAAGGGGAAAATCCGTCTGGCCGATGAACCGCCGCGGCCGCTGTTGGATGATGGCTCCATGGCGCATCAGGTACACGACGCTCACCGTTCCCCCTTCCGGCCACGCAGGCGACCGTCGCCCTTTATCGCCCAACCCCTGNNNCAAGGGGGTCCGGGGGGAATTATTCCCCCCGGCGGGGGCCGGGGGCAGCGTCCCTGGCTCCATCGTCTCCTTTCCGCGTGGCTTTTCTCGCCGCCTTGTAGGCCTCGGGCGGCGGCGGGCCGGGACGGAAGCCGGCGGCGTCGATGACGGCCTCGGCCTTGGCCCCTATGCGCGCTTCGACGCGGGCCAGGACGCGCAGGGCGTTTTCGCGGCGGCGGGCGATGGCGGCCGAGGCCTCGGGATCGTCCGTAAAAAGGTCGAGCTTCTGGCCGAAGCGCGCGGCCACGGGCACGAGCCAGCGCCCGAAGACGAACTTGTCGGCCAGGTAGA
>DQED01000235.1 GCA_003525525.1 Desulfovibrio sp. | reverse complement strand
TACACCATCAATCTGCTCTATGCCCTGGGACTGGCCGTGGCGCTGCGCCACGCCCTGGCGCGGCCCCTTGCCGTGCCGGCCGGACGCGTCGCCTTGTGCCTCGGCGCCCTGGCGTTCGGCATGTGGCGTTTGAGCGGCGCAGGACTTTACGACTACCGCGCGGACGCGCCGCTCTACGCGGCCGTGGCGCGCCTGCCCAAGGACGCGCTTCTTGCCGGCAATCCCAAGCTCCTCGACGACGTGCTCACCTTCGGCCGACGCAACGTCGTGGCCTCCTATGAGCTGGCACACCCATGGAGCACGGGCTACTGGGCCATGTATTATCCGCGCCTGGCGCATCAGGCCGAGGCCTATTACGCCAAGGACCCGGCCATGGTGCNNCTACGGCGTCACGCACATGGTCGTGCGCGAGACGGACCTGACGTCCGGGGCCGCCGTCAAGGGGCCGCTTTTCGCGCCCTTCGACGCCCGCATCGCGGCCCTTGCCGCCACGCCCGGCAAATTCGCCCTTCTCGACGCGGCGAAATTCCCCTATACCAGCCCCGAGCCCGGCGTGCGTCTGGTGGACCTGCGGCCGCTGCTGGCTGAAAAAGCGCCTGCCGCCGCACCGTAAAACGTCGCCGCGCGCCTGCAACGTCCAATCGCCAAGGTCGTAAGCCATGCCGGATATGCTTTCCATCATCATTCCGCTCTACAACGAACAAGACAACGTCGCGCCGCTTTACGACAAGCTCGACGCCGTGCTGCCGGGCCTGGGCCATCCGTACGAGATCATTCTGGTCAACGACGGTTCGGGCGACGCCACGCGCGAACGGCTGGACGCTTTGGCCTGTCGCGACGACCGTATCCGCGTCGTGCACCTGCGCCGCAATTTCGGCCAGACCGCGGCCATGATGGCCGGCATCGACATGGCCCGGGGCGACATCCTCATCCCCATGGACGGCGACCTGCAAAACGACCCGGCCGACATCCCGCGCCTGCTCGCCAAGCTCGACGAGGGTTACGACGTGGTCTCCGGCTGGCGCAAGGATCGCAAGGACAACCCCATCAAGCGCAATTTTCCCAGCCGCGTGGCCAACGGGCTCATCTCCGTCATCTCCGGGGTGCGGCTGCACGACTACGGCTGTTCGCTCAAGGCCTACCGCCGCGCGATCATCAAGGGCGTGAAGCTCTACGGCGAGATGCACCGCTTCATCCCCATCCACGCCGCCTGGCAGGGCGCGCGCGTGACCGAGGTGGGCGTCGCCCACCATCCGCGCATCCACGGCGAGTCCAAGTACGGCATCGAGCGCACGGTCAAGGTCATCCTGGACCTCATGACCGTCAAATTCCTGGACAAGTACGCCCAGAAGCCGATGTACCTCTTCGGCGGCTTCGGTCTGGCCAGCATCGCGGCCTCGATCGGGTTTTTCCTCTTCATGCTCTATTGCAAGTTCTTCCTGGGCAAGAGCTTCATCGAGACGCCCTTGCCCCTGGCCGTGGTCATGTTCATGCTCATCGGCATCATCGCCATCTTCATGGGCCTTATCGCCGAGATCCTCATGCGCACCTACCACGAGTCCCAGGACAAACCGACCTACATCGTGGACTGCACGCGCAACTGCAAGGAGCCCTGAAGGGAGTCTTCCGTGCGGGAATCTGCCGCCTTGTCCAGCATGACGACGTTCGGGCTACGGCCGGCGCATACGCGCCGGGCTGGCAGGGGGCGCTAGGCCGTGTGCGGCATCTGCGGATTCCTCGGCCCCGGGGACGCGACGGCCATTGCCGCCATGAACGCGCGGCTTTCCCGGCGCGGCCCGGACGGGGAGGGCATTTACGCCGACCCGGCCGCGGGCGTGCATCTGGCCCATCGCCGCCTCGCCATCATCGACCTCGAAGGCGGCCGCCAGCCCATGGCGACGGCTGACGGGGCTCTTGTCGTCACCTACAACGGCGAGATCTACAACCACGAGGCCCTGCGCAGCCGGCTCGAGGCGCGCGGCCACCGCTTCGTTACCGACCACAGCGACACCGAAGTGCTGCTCCACGGCTGGCGCGAGTGGGGCGAGGAACTGCCTTCGCACTTGAGCGGCATGTGGGCCTTCGCCCTCTACGACAAGCGCCGGGGGGTGCTTTTCTGCTGCCGCGACCGCTTCGGCAAGAAGCCCTTTTTCTATGCCGCGCGGCCCGGTTTCTTCGCTTTCGCCTCCGAGCTTTCCGCCCTGGTCGCGCATCCGGCCCTGGCCGGGGCCACGGTTTCCCGCACGGCGTTGCGCAAGTATTTCGCCTACGGCTTCATCCCCGCGCCGAACGCCCTTTATGCCGGCACGCACAAGCTCGCGGGCGGCGAAAGCCTGCTCGTTACCGTGCGCGACGGCGCGGTCGTCAAACGCCGCTGGTGGTCGTTTTGCCTGGAGCCGGACGAGTCCCTTGTCGCGGCCGGCGAGGCGCGCATGGCGGCGCGCGTCCTGGAGCTGCTCGACGCGGCCGTGGCCAGGCGGCTCATGAGCGACGTGCCGCTCGGGGTGTTTCTCTCCGGCGGCGTCGATTCCTCGGCCGTGACCGCCCTGGCCGCGCGCCACGCCCCGGATGTGGCCGCCTTTTCCATCGGCTTCGACGACCCGGCTTTCGACGAGTCGGGCAAGGCGCGCGAGGCCGCGGCCTGCTGCCGCGTCGCGCATCATGTTTCCACGCTGACCCTTGGCGACGCCCTGGCGCTCATGCCCGACATCGTCGGCCGCCTCGACGAGCCCATGGGCGACGTGTCGCTCATCCCCACGGCGCTCCTGTGCCGCGAGACGCGCAGCCACGTCACCGTGGCCCTTGGCGGCGACGGCGCGGACGAGCTTTTCGCCGGCTACGATCCGTTCAAGGCCATCCGCGTCGCGCAGTGCTATTCCCGCCTTGCGCCGAAGCCCGTGCACGACGCCCTGGCGCTGCTCGCCGCGCGCCTGCCCGTGGGCCACGGCTACATGGCGATGTCGTTTAAGATAAACCGTTTCCTGTGCGGCCTTTCCCATCCGCCCAGGTTCTGGAACCCGGTCTGGCTCGGGCCGCTCGATCCCGAGGGCATCGCCGCGCTATTTCGCGAGCCCGTGGACCCCGAGGAACTCTACAGCGAAGCCGTCGAAGTTTTCGACGCCTGCCCGTCGCGCGACATGGTGGACAAGACCATGGAGTTCTACACGCGGCTGTATATGCAGGACGACATCCTGGTCAAAACCGACCGGGCCGGCATGATGCATTCCCTGGAAGTGCGCGCGCCGTTTCTCGACGGCGAGCTTACGGACTATGTGCGCCGCATCCCGCACCGTTTCAAATTCCGAAACGGCACCACCAAGTACATCCTCAAGAAAGCCCTGGAGCCGCTTCTGCCAAGGCACGTCATCTACCGCAAGAAGCAGGGCTTCGGCGTGCCCGTCGGCCGTTGGCTGGCCGACGGGCTTTTGCCCATGGGCCAGGCTTCGCCTCTCGAGGCGCCCCTTGACGCCGGCTACGTCGCGGCGCGCATCCGGGAGCAGCGCCAGGGCCGGGCCGATCACCGCCTTTTCCTGTGGAACTTTTGGGTATTGCGCCACGCCGCGCTTTCGGGGGCGTGAGTATGGACCGCGACCTGCTCGGCTACGTCGTCGCCCGCCGCCTGCGCGCGCTTTTGGGCGAGGAGCGTTTCGCCCGCCTCGGCCGCGTCCTGCCGCGGTTCCGGCTGGAGCCCGCGCAGGCCCTGGACCCTTTCACGGTGGTCGATGCCGCCGTGTTGCAGCTTACGCGGCAGGGACTGGCCATTCCCGGGGCCAGCCTGCTCGTGATCGGCTGCGGCCCGACCAACGGCGCGGGCTACGCCCTGGCGGCACACGGCGCGGCTCGCGCCGTGTGCCACGATCCCCGGCCCGGCTTCGACGTGGGCGCGGACGCCAAGCACCTCGCCGCCATGACCACCATGCACCCCAAGG
>DQED01000305.1 GCA_003525525.1 Desulfovibrio sp. | reverse complement strand
GCGGCCGCGGGCTTCGGCGTCTTCTGGCTGCTCTCCGCCGGCTTCCGCCTGGCCAAGGGCGTCGACGGCCTGGGCGGCGGCGACGTCAAGCTCATGCTCTCCATCGGCGGCGCGTGCGGCGTGCTCGGCCTGCCCTACGCCGTGCTCATGGGCAGCCTCGCCGCGCTGCTCGCCAGCCCCTTCTACGTGCTCGGCAAGGGCCGGGGCCGGTCCATGCCCATCCCCTTCGGCCCGTTTCTCTGTTTCGGGGCCATGGCCTACATCCTCTACGGCCCCGCCCTCCTGCGCCTTTTGACGCGCCTGTAGAAAATCGCCTTCCAACGCCGCCCGGGACTGGCTTTTCACAGTCTCCCTGTGCTAGTCAGGGAGGGTCGAAGCAGACGGCATCCCCCAACCCGCAACGGAGGACGGCATGCGACTTTTCCACTACGCCCTGGCAATGGCCCTGCTGTGCATCACCGTGACCGGATGCGCCCCGATGAAACCCGCGTCGCCCTCCATGTTCTTCGGAAACTGCATCACGCCCCCGGGGCGCGATCCCTGCGATTCCGACATGAGCATCTGCCAGGCGTTCGAAGACGTCATCAACCAGAAATACGCCACATCCGGCGCGTGTCGCACGGCGTGCAGCCAAGTCTACAGTCATCTCTATTACCAAGGCTACCAATTGCAGGATTGCGGCTACATGCTCGACCGCGGCAGCGACCTGTGCGACCAGGAATGCCTGCGCCAGTACCCGGCGGCCAAATAGACGGCCCCTCCGGCGACAAAGCGGCCGGGGACTTCATGCCTTCGCCGCTTTGTCGCTTGACAGCCGCCCGGTTCCGGCCCATCGATGCACCGGTAGCGCAATAATGCCCCGGCGGTCCCTTTTCCCATGACGCACACCACGCTCCCTTTTGCCCCGGCCGACGCCCCGCGTCTGGAAATCCTCAAGGACGCCGGGATGCTGACCCTGCGCATGACCGGGGTATGGCGCAAGGACATCCCCTTACCCGACCCGCGCCCCGTACGCGACGCCCTGGCCGCCACGCCGCCGCCGGCGACCCTGCGCTTCGACGCGGCCGGCGTCACCGCGTGGGACAGCCTGTTTCTCACCTTCTGCCGCGCCGTCCTGGCCCTGGCCGGCGAGCGCCGCGTGGAGGCCGACCTCTCCGGGCTTCCGGCCGGCGCGGCCAGCCTCCTGGACCTGGCCAGCAAGGTTCCCGAACGCCAGGGCGCGGCCCGCAAGACCCGCCACGCCCCCTTTCTCGAGCGCATGGGCGACCTCGGGCTTGCCGTCTCCCAGGCCGTCGTCAACCTGTTCGATTTCGTCGGCGACGTGACGCTGGCCTGCCTGGCGCTTTTGCGGGGCAAGGCCGTGTTCCAGCGCTCGGGACTCGTGGCGCTGATGTACCAGGCAAGCGTCGAAGCCCTGCCCATCGTTTCGCTCATAAGCCTCCTCGTCGGCCTCATCCTCGCCTTCGTCGGGGCCATCCAGCTCTCGCAGTTCGGCGCGCAGATCTACGTCTCCACCATCGTCGGCATCGCCATGGTGCGCGTCATGGGCGCCATCATGACCGGCATCATCATGGCCGGCCGCACCGGCGCGGCCTACGCCGCGGAACTGGGCACCATGCAGGTCAACGAGGAAATCGACGCCCTGCGCACCTTCGGTTTCTCCCCGACCCAGTTCCTGGTGCTGCCGCGCATGATCGCCCTGGTCCTCATGATGCCGCTTTTGTGCATCTACGCCGACCTCATGGGCATCCTCGGCGGCTTCATCGTCGGGGTGTTCATGCTCCACATCAACCCCGTGCAGTACCTGACCCACACCTGGCAGTCCGTGCCCCTGGCCAATTTCTGGATCGGGCTCGTGCACAGCACCGTTTTCGGCATCCTCGTGGCCATGGCCGGCTGCTACCGCGGCATGCGCTGCGGCCGAAGCGCCCTGGGCGTTGGCCAGGCCACCACCTCGGCCGTAGTCACGAGCATCCTCGCCATCATCATCGCCACGGCCATCATCACCGTGGCCTGCAACATCATCGGCGTCTAACCCATGGAAGCAAGCACCAGCGCCGCCGCGCCCGCCGAACAACCGGCCATCCGGGTCGAAAACCTGACCATGGCCTACGGCGACTTCGTCATCATGCGCGACCTCAACTTCACCGTGAACCGCGGCGACGTCTTCATCATCATGGGCGGCAGCGGCTGCGGCAAATCCACGCTGCTGCGCGTGCTCGTGGGCCTCAAGGAACCGGCCAAGGGCAAGATCCTCTACCGGGAAGGCAGCCTCTGGGACTCGGAGCCAGAGAAGCGCGACGTCATCCTGCGCCGCACCGGCATCCTCTACCAGTCCGGCGCGCTTTTCAGCTCCATGACCCTGGCCGAAAACATCGGCCTGCCCCTGTCGCAATACACGAGGCTCAAGCCCAAGGAGATCCGTGAGCTGGCGTCGCTCAAGCTCGCCCTGGTCGGCCTCGCCGGCTTCGAGGACTTCTACCCCTCGGAGATCAGCGGCGGCATGTGCAAGCGCGCCGGACTGGCCCGGGCCATGGCGCTCGACCCGGACATCCTCTTTTTCGACGAACCTTCGGCCGGCCTCGACCCCGTGAGCGCCCACCTGCTCGACGAACTCATCCTGGAACTGCGCGACAGCCTGCGCGCCACCTTCGTGGTCGTCACCCACGAGCTGGCCAGCATCTTCGCCATCGGCAACAATTCGGTCTTTTTGAACGTCGAGACACGGACAATGAGCGCCAGCGGCGACCCCAAGGAACTGCTGGCCCACACCACCGACCCCAACCTGCGCCACTTCCTGACCAGGGGCGAGGAATAGCCCGCCGCAACCGGCAACGGGCGAAAAGGAACCCTCCGCATGAGCGCCAAAACCAACAAAACCATGATCGGCGTCTTCGTCCTCGGCGCGGTGGCCCTGGCCCTGGGAGCCATCGTGGCCCTGGGCTCGGGCACGTTTTTCACCAAGACCTACCGCTGCATCATGTTCTTCCCCAACTCCGTCGGGGGCCTCGAAGTCGGCGCGCCCGTGGTCTTTCGCGGCGTGCCCATCGGCTCGGTCAAGGAAATCAGCATCGAGGCCGACCCCACTCACCTCAAGTTCTATATCCCGGTGGTCGTGGAAATCCTCGGCGGCAAGATCAAGCTCACCGGCAAACCCGGGGAAAAAGACACGTCGCTGGCGGATGCCCGCAAGGAGGATCCCGGCAACCTCCTGGCGCAACTCGTGGACAAAGGACTGCGCGCCCAGCTCGTGACCCAGAGCTTCGTCACCGGACAACTCGCCGTTTCCCTGGACCTCATGCCGGACACCCCCTTGCGGTTGGTGGGGCACAGCGACATCGCCGAAATCCCCACCGTGCCCTCGACGTTCGAAAAGCTCACCGAAACCATCAAGCAATTGCCGCTCCAGGAACTCGTCGATCGCCTCATCGGCGCGGTCACCGGCATCGAAACCCTCGTCAATTCGCCGCAACTGAAAGCCCTGCCGGGCAAGATCGACGCCACCCTCAACACCGGCAACACGCTGCTCCAGGAAATCCGCGACAAGGTCGGCCCCCTCGCCAAAAACCTCGACGAAGCCATCACCAACTTCGGCGAATTGGCCAAACACCTCGACACGCGTTCCGAAGGCCTCAGCAGCGCGGCCAAGACCACGCTCGGCTCCCTCGACACCACGCTCAAGGACAGCCGGTCCGCCATCAACAACTTCCAGAAGATCGTGAATTCCAATTCGCCCACGGTCACCGACCTCAACCGTGCCCTGGCCGAAATCGCCAACGCCGCCCGCGCCATACGCGAGTTCGCAAGCTTCCTGGAACGCCACCCCGAAGCGCTCATCCAGGGCAAGGGAGCACCCCGCAAATGAACACGAGATCCGCCGTCCGCGCCTGCATCGTGGCCATGGCCCTCGCAGCCGGCATGCTGCCCCTCGCCGGCTGCGGCAAATCCGCGCCCACCCACTTCTATTCCCTCAACGCCACGCCGCAAAAAAGCGAAGCCGCGCCCGCCGGACCCTGCATGTCCGTTGGCGTGGGCCCCGTGGATTTCCCCGCCTACCTCGACCGGGCGCAAATCGTCACCCGCTCCGGCGGCAACCGCATGCACCTGGCCGAATTCGACCAGTGGATCGAAACCCCGCGCGAAAACTTCCAGCGCGTCCTCACCGAAAACCTCGCCGGGCTCGTGTGCGCCAAACCGCTCGTCACCTACCCCTGGCCCACCGGCGGCCACCCCGACCGCCAGGTCGTCATCCAGGTCGCCCGCTTCGACGGCGTGCTCGGCCAGGACGCCGTGCTGCGCGCCAGCTGGTCCATCCTCGACGCCGACGGCAATAACCTCGCCTGGCGCTCCAACGAATACCGCGAAACCGCCGCCACCCCCGACTACGACAGCCTCGCCGCCGCACAAAGCAAACTCGTGGAGCAATTCGCCAAAGACGTCGCCGCCTCGCTGCTCGGGAAATAGCCGAGGAACCGGGGCGCTGCCCCGGACCCTGCCAGGGCGCTGCCCTGGACCCGTCGGGGCGCTGCCCCGAACCCCGCCGGGGGGAGTCACTCCCCCCGGTCCCCCCGGTCGGCGTCGTGGCGCGAGGGAGGCTACGGGCACCGGGAGGCCGGTCGTTTGGCGGAACGAAGATGGGGCCGGAATTTTCCCTGCCGCTGCCACCGCTTTCGCGGCAGGCTTGGCAGGGAAAATTCCGGCCCCAGGCCGTCGCCCTTTCAGGGCGAGTTTGAAGGAATTTTGCTTTGAAAACCCTGGGAAGATAAAGGCCTCAAAGGACGCTTCTTAAAATGCGGCGCTTCGCCGCTGGCGCCCGTGGTCTGGGAATTTCGGGCAACGTGCTGGCCGGCTTTGCGGCCTGCGGGTTGCCCGAAATTCCCAGACCACAGAACCCGACGCTCCGCCCACCGACCGTCCTCCCTCCCGCTTGCCTTCTCCCCGCTCAGGGGGTCCGGGGGGNNGCCGCCGGAGGCATTCTTTTTCTTTCTCCCCGCATCCTCTCCTAAAAAAACAAATCCCTGCGTCCGCATTCGATATCGTGCAGACGCTTCGCGGTGAGTTCGCGGATGCCGTCCTTGGGGATGGTGTCGAGGGCTTCCTTGATGCGTTCTTCGCCCACGGCCTTGGTTTCGGGATCGGCGTAGTCGATGAGGTATTCCTTGAAAGTGAGCAGCGCGTTGGGCAGGCAGACGTTCTGGATGGTGCCGTCCTTGGCCAGGGACATGAAGCGGTCGCCGGTACGGCCCTGGCGGTAGCAGGCGGTGCAGTAGCTCGGCACGAAACCGCGCTGGCAGAGCATGCGGATGATTTCGTTGGGCGAACGCTGGTCGCTCGGTTCGAACTGCTGGCCGTTGTTGGTGTTGTGGGTGGATTCGTGTTCGACGACGGTTTTCTGGTAGCCGCCGACGCCGGTACAGGAGCCGGCGCTGATCTGCGAGATGCCGCAGTCGATGAGTTCGTCGCGGAAGTCCGGATCCTCGCGGGTGGAGAGGATCATGCCGGTGTAGGGCACGGCGAGGCGGATGATGGCGATGATTTTCTTGAAGGCCTCGTCGGGCACGAGATAGGGGAAGGTCTCGAGGTTGACGGCCCCGGCCGGGCGCATGCGCGGCACGGAGATGGTGTGGGGGCCGACGCCGAAGGTTTTTTCCAGGTGTTCGGCGTGCAGGAAGATGGCCACGGTTTCGTATTTCCAATCGTAGAGACCGAAGAGCACGCCGATGCCCACGTCGTCGATACCGCCTTTCATGGCGCGGTCCATGGCGGTGGTATGCCAGTTGTAGTCGTGCTTGGGGCCGGAGGGATGCAGTTCGGCGTAGCGGTCGCGCTTGTAGGTTTCCTGGAAGAGGATGTAGGTGCCGATTTCCGCGTCCTTGAGCTTCTTGTAGTCCTCGATGGTGGTGGCGGCGATGTTGACGTTGACGCGGCGGATGGAGCCGTTGCCGTCGCGGATGCTGTAGATGGCGCGGATGGCGTCGGTGACGTACTCGATGGGGCAGTTCTTGGGGTCTTCGCCGGCTTCCACGGCCAGGCGTTTGTGTCCGAGCGATTCGAGGATCTCGACCTCGTTTTTGATCTCGTCCATGGTCAGGCGTTTGCGCAGCTGCTCCTTGTTGCTGCGCTTGTAGCCGCAATAGACGCAGTTGTTGACGCAAAAGCTCGACAGGTACAGGGGCGCGAAAAGGACGATGCGCTTGCCGTAGATGGCTTCCTTGACGGTCTTTGCCGCGGTGAACATGCGCTCGAGCAGGGCCTTGTCCTCGACTTCGAGGAGCACGGCCACTTCCTCGGCGGTGAGGCCCTTGTAGAGCAGGGCCTTGTCGATAATGGCTCCGACCCTGGCCGGGTCATGCGCCGCCGTTTTGGCGTTTTGAAGGGCTGCCGCGATACGCGCGTCGTCGATGAACGCGTCGGGAGTTCTTTGGGATTCGTCAATCATGATCTTGCTCCTTGTGCAAGGACTTGGACGTGAGCGCGGATTTGACCGTGACTCCGGGAAGATTCCCGAGCTTGCCTGTAAGCGAACCGATCTCATCGGTTGTGCCCTCGATGATGAGCGCCACCACGCCGGCGTGGTATTCGGGACGGGGGATGCCCATGCGGCCGAGAATCATGCCGCCGTGTTCGCTGAGCACGGCGTTGACTTTCTCCGAGGTATGCTTGGGGTCCTCGATGACGATGCCGATCACGCCGATGCGCCTGTTCATGGGCGTCCTCCGTTGGCCATAAAAAAAGCCTTTTCCCGCCGGAGGCGAAAAAAGGCATGGGTTGCGTCGTGGTTCATGGCGGCATCCTCGGCGCGGGGTCGCCCCCTTGCCAGCAGACAGCGGTTCTGTTTTGCGCCTTCGCGGCAGGCCCAAGGACCCGGCGCGGCAGCAAGGCAACAGTATGCTCTTTCCCTGCGCCTGGCTAGTAGTACGAAAAAAAATTTCGTACCACTATAGTTCTTCGCGGGACGACCGATAGTTTTCGAAAGGATGCGACGACATATTAGGATGATCCTTGAATATGTAAATTTCCCGGCTAGATATCGGAGATACGAACTTGCCTTGCAAGGCGGGATGGGGTAGTTTCACACAAGGAAAAGGCGGCGTGCACCTCTCATGCAAACCGATGTTCCATCGGCTTTCACCACGTTTCCCCGTCCACGTCGCCCATGGCCAAAATACCGCCCCTCGCGGCAGTGCCGCCTCTTGATTCCGGGGCGGCGGAAGGAGCGCTTCCGCCGCCGTGGTCCGCACTTTTGCCCAATGCCACGGATTTCACCGACATATGCCGATTGGCCGCAGACTGCCGCCGGCGTGACGGGGAGCAGGACTTCGCCAAAGTCCTGCCGCAGACGGACGGCGTCTGGAACTGGACCCCGGACACGGGACAGACATGCCTTTCCGTGCGCTGGATGGAGCAATTGGGTTTCGCGCCGGGCGAACTGCCCCTTGCGGCGGATACGTGCACGAAGCGCCTGCATCCCGACGACGCCGCGCGGACATTGCAGGTGATGGGAGATTGCGCCCAGGGGAAAATCGCTTCCTTCACCGTGGAATACCGGCTGCGCCACAAGGACGGCTCCTACCGCTGGATGCTGTGCCGGGGCGGCGCGCTCCGAGACGCTTCGGGCCGCGTGGCGCGCGTGGCCGGGGCCAACACGGACATCACCGCGCAAAAGGAGGCCGAACAGGCGCTGCGCGAGAGCGAAGCCCGTTTCCGCCTGCTGTCCCAGAACACGCCGGATGCGGTCTTTTTGCACGACATGGCCGGCAACGTCCTGGACGTCAACGACCACGCCTGCCTGATGCTCGGTTACGACAAGGAGGCGCTGACGCGCCTCAATGTCGCGGACTTCGAGGTGTCCTGCCCTGTCGAGGCCCTGCGCGACATCTGGGCGAACATGCAGCCGGGCCCTTTTCGTTTCGAGGGGCTGGCCCGACGCGCCGACGGCACGACCTTCCCCACCGAAATCCATGGCGTGGCGTTCGTCGAACGCGGTCGCACCCTGTCCCTGGTCGCTGCGCGCGACCTGACCCTGCGCAAACAGTACGAGGCAAGCCTCGCCGAGGCGCGGGACGCGGCCATGGCCGCCAACCGGGCCAAGACCGAATTCCTGGCCA
Organism: Desulfovibrio sp.; assembly: GCA_003525525.1. Lineage (GTDB taxonomy): Bacteria > Desulfobacterota > Desulfovibrionia > Desulfovibrionales > Desulfovibrionaceae > Solidesulfovibrio. Next base: position 353 of record DQED01000305.1, on the reverse strand, counting down.
ACATGAGCCACGAGATCCGCACGCCCATGCACATCATCCTGGGCATGGCGGAGCTTTTACGCGAAACCGCCCTCGCGCCCGGGCAGGCGCGCTACCTCGCCTCCCTGGAAAGCGCCGGGCAGGTGCTGCTCCATCTCATCAACGACATCCTCGACATCTCCCAGATCGAGGCCCAAAAGCTCGAACTGCGCCCGCAATACTTCGATCCGGCGGCCCTGGTCGGGCAGGTGCGGGACATGATGGCCGTGGCCGTCGAGGAAAAGGGGCTGTCCTTTTCCGTACGCCTGGATGCGGGCCTGCCCGCCGTCATGGTCAACGACCCGGACCGGGTGCGCCAGGTGCTGCTCAACCTC
>DQED01000007.1 GCA_003525525.1 Desulfovibrio sp. | reverse complement strand
CCCTGGTCGTGGTACATGGCCAGGATGGCGGAAAATTCGCCCCCCACCGCCCGGTGAAAGACCGTGTCCGCCGGCAGCGGCCCCATGGCGCGTATCCCCTTGGCCACGGCCGCCGCCACGGCCGGGCGCAGCACGGCCTCGTCCTCGCTCCCGAGCAGCCCGCCCTCTCCGGCATGGGGATTGAGCCCGCACACGGCGACGGGCTTGTCCGTCAGGCCCAGGCGCTTCACGTAGTCCCAGGTGAGCGCCAGGCACAGGGCCACGCGGTCGTAGGTGACGAGCGACGGCACCCGGGCCAGGGGCGGATGCGTGGTGACGAGGCTGACCCGCAGCACCGGCCCGCACAGGTGCATGCACACCCCGGACGGCCCCACGCCCGAGCGTTCGGCCAGAAACTCCGTATGCCCCGGAAAGGCGAAACCGGCTGCGTTGAGGGCCGCCTTGGAGAGCGGCCCCGTGACGATCCCCCAGTCGGGATGGCGGGCGAGGACGGCCGTGGCGTATTCCAGGGATTCGCCGGCGGCGAGCCCCCCGGCCGGGGTTTCCTTGCCGGGCGTGACCGGCAGCCCGGCCAGGCGCGGCGGCGTCAGCAGATAGACGCCGGGCGGCGAGGCAGCCAGGGCGTCGGGGTTGTCGGCGGGAAGCGGCGTCCAGAACCTGGGCAGGGAAAGGCGCTCGCAGTGGGCGACAAGGGCCGCTTCGGGGCCGATGAGACCAAGGCGCAACGAGGCACGGCATTGGGGTTCCTCCGAAAGGAGGCGGCAGACGAGTTCCGGTCCGATGCCGTTGGCGTCGCCAAGGGTCAGGAGCAAGGGGGGAGTGGAAGGAGTGGTGGTCGGATTCATAGGATACTGCTTTTTAGGAACAGGTTGGTCGGCCTGGGCGGACTTTGGGCGCGGCGGGAGGCGCATATTTGAAGAATACGCCGCCCGCCGCGCCCAAAGCCCGCCCAGGCCCAGTGAAAAAGGTTCATCCTCGTCCATTTCCTCAAAGACATGCTTCCCCCATACGTAAGGAAAGCAAGGAAGCCCGGCAAGCCGAAAGCCTCCATAAAAACATAAAGATACAATTAATGTTGGATACGGGATTGCCCTGTTTTGAGGAGGCTTCAAAAAGCAAAAAATCTTCGCAGCGCCAACGCCCACGCCAGCGATGACCGCAGCCCTTCCCGCCAAACCACGCCGATCGGGGGCCTGGGGGGAGTGCCCCCCCCAGTGGAGGAGGGTCTGGGAGGAGGCAACGCCTCCTCCCGGCTCTTTCCTATTCCGGCGTAAACGCGACGGCGGCGAGCGGGGGCAGGGTCAGGGACAGATAATGGGGCCAGCCGCCGACAGTGGCGGGTTTGGCCATGACGCCGCCGCCGTTGCCGCTGTCCGTGCCGCCGAAGAACGTCGAATCGGAATTGAAGATTTCCTTCCAGAATCCGGGGACGCGGCAGCCTACGGTATAGTCTTCGCGGATGATGGGCGTGAAGTTGAAGGCCCAGAGGATCTGCGACCCATCCGGGGCCTTGCGCAGGAAGGTGATGACGGAGGAGGCGTAATCGGAGAGATCGACCCACTCGAAGCCGGTCCAGTCGTTGTCGCGGACGTGCATGGCCGGGTAGGCCTTGTGCAGGGCATTGAGCGAGCGCACGAGGGACATGGCGCCCTGGTGGGGCGGGAATTCCGTCAGCACCCAGTCGAGGGGTTCATGGGAGTTCCACTCCTTCCATTGGCCGAACTCGCAGCCCATGAAGACGAGTTTTTTGCCGGGGTGCGCCCACATGTAGGAGAGGAAAAGGCGCAGGTTGGCCATCTGCTGCCACTGGTCGCCCGGCATCTTGGAAATGAGCGCGCCCTTGCCGTGGGTGACCTCGTCGTGTGACAGCGGCAGGATGAAATTCTCGTGGAAGGCATAGAGCATGGAAAAGGTGAGCTGGTTCTGGTGGTAGGAACGGAACACCGGATCCTTGGCGAAGTAGTCCAGGGTGTCGTTCATCCAGCCCATGTTCCATTTGAAGGTGAACCCGAGGCCCCCGGTGTAGACCGGGCGGGAGACGCCGGCCCAGGAGGTGGATTCCTCGGCGATCATGGCCGCGCCGGGGAAATGCTCGTGCACCACGACGTTGAGGTCGCGCAGGAAATCGATGGCGTCGATGTTCTCCTTCCCGCCGTATTTGTTGGGAATCCACTCCCCTTCGTCGCGCGAGTAATCGAGGTAGAGCATGCTGGCCACGGCGTCGATGCGGATGCCGTCGATGTGAAATTCCTTGAACCAGTAGAGGGCGTTGGCGAGGAGAAAGTTGCGCACCTCGTGGCGGCCGTAGTTGAAGACGTAGGTGCCCCAGTCGGGGTGTTCGCCCTGGCGCGGGTCCTCGTGCTCGAAGAGCCCGGTGCCGTCGAAACGGCCCAGACACCAGGAGTCCTTGGGGAAATGGCCGGGCACCCAGTCGAGGATGACGCCGATGCCGGCCTGATGGCAGGCGTCGATCAGGAAGCGCAGGTCCTCGGGCGTGCCGAAGCGCGAGGTCGGGGCGAAATAGTGCCCGGTCTGGTAACCCCAGGACTCGTCCAGGGGATGCTCGGCCAGGGGCATGAATTCGATGTGCGTGAAACCCAGGTCACTGACGTAGGGCACGAGTTGCTCGGCCATGTCGCGGTAGGAATAAAACGAGCCGTAGTCCTTGGTTTGCCAGCGCCAGGAGCCGGCATGGACCTCGTAGACGGAAACGGCGTCATCGAGCGGCAGGCCGTGCGTCCGGCGCGCGTCCATCCAGGCGGCGTCGTTCCAGGCGTAGGCGTCGAGGCTCCAGGCACGGGCGGCCACGCCCGGCCGCATTTCGGCGAAAAAGGCGAACGGATCGGTTTTTTCCACCGTGTTGCCGCCTTTTTGCACCACGGAGAACTTGTAGAGCGCGCCATGGACGAAGCCCGGAACGTATCCGGCCCAAATGCCCGAGGCGGCCACGGGATAGAGCTTGTGCAGCCCCGGCGTCCAGTCGTTGAAGTCGCCGACCACGGAAACGCCCTTGGCGTTGGGGGCCCAGACCGCGAAGCGGTAGCCAGGGCCTTCGGGGCCGTCGTGGGGATGCGCGCCGAGCACGCGGTAGAGGTCCCAGTGCTGGCCCTGGCCGAAGAGGTAGATGTCGAGTTCGCCGATGTCCACGGGCAGGCACGACGTATGGGGCTTGGGAGGGGTGGTCGCTGGCATGACGGACTCCTTTGCGGTCGCCTCGACCACTGCCGTAGGGCAAGGCGGCGACGATTCCGGGCCGGTTGTGCGACAAGAACGCCGCAAGCTGCCGCAAGTCGCCAACACGGGCCATGCGGGTCGGCGCGCGGCGGACCGGGAGCCTAGATGTCCGCGCCAAGCTCCCTGTAGAGGCTGATGTAGTTCTTGGCCGCCTTTTCCCAGGAATAATCCGCGCGCATGGCGCGCCGGACCATGCCGCGCCAGGCTTCCGGCTGTTGCCACATCTCCAGGGCGTCGAGGATGGCCCGGAAGAACAGCTCGGGATCTGGCTCGCGGAAGGTGAATCCCGTGGCCTCGGGGTCGGGCCAGGACACGATGGTGTCGCGCAGCCCGCCCACGGCCGTGGCCACAGGCGGTGTGCCGAAACGCAGGGCGTACATCTGCGTGAGCCCGCAGGGCTCGTAGCGCGAGGGCATGAGGAAGATGTCCGAACCGGCCTGAATGCGATGGGCGAGATCCTCGGTGTAGCCGATGCGCACCACGAGGCGGCCCGGGTAATTCTCCATCATGTCGAGGAGCACGGCCTCGTAGTCCAGGCTGCCTTCGCCGAGCACGACGACGGCCACGTCCTGTTCCATGAGCCTCGGCATGATGTCGATGAGCAGATCGACGCCCTTCTGGTCGCGGATGCGGCCGATGAAGCCGAGGATGGGCCGTTTGAAGAAGCGGCGGTCGAGGCCGAGCTCGGCCACGAGGTTGCGCCGGCAGAGGTCCTTGCCGGACAGGTCGTCGGCGCTGTAGGCGCTCGGCAGGTAGCGGTCGTTGATGGGGTCCCAGACGGTGTAGTCCGCGCCGTTTAATATTCCGCGCAGCTGCGCCGAGCGCTTGGACAGGATGCCTTCCAGGCCGCAGCCGAACTGGGAATAGAGGATCTCCAGGGCGTAGGTGGGGCTGACCGTGGTGACGATGTCGGAATAGGCGATGCCGGCCTTGAGCAGGTTGAAGTCGCCCCAGAACTCGGCCCCGTCCATGTTCCAGGCCTCGCGCGGCAGGCCGGAATCCCAGAACAGCCGCGAGGCGAACCGGCCCTGGAAGGCCAGGTTGTGGATGGTCATGACGGTCTTGGTGTTGCGCCAAAACGGCGCTTCCGGGCGCAGAAAGCGCAGATAGGCCGGCACCAGCGCCGCCTGCCAGTCATGGGCGTGGACGATGGCCGGCGCGCCGTCCAGGCGGCTGGCCCAGGCCATGGTCGCCCGGCAGAAGAAGATGAAGCGCTCGCAGTTGTCGAAATAATCGCCGTCGTGGGTATTGTAATAGAAGCGGCGGTCGAAGTATTCGCCGCGCTGCACGAAATACACCGGCACGTCGTCGCAGGTGGCGGTGTAGATGTCCGCCGTGATGGGAGCCCAGGGATAGCCGACACGGCATTTGGAGTAGATCAGCCGCAGCTGGTGGTCGCCGGTGTTGAGCCGGCCGTAGTAGGGCGCGATCAGGGCGACGTTGACGCCCTGGCGTTTGAGTTCCTTGGGCAGTGCGCCCATGACGTCGCCAAGACCGCCGGTCTTGGAAAAAGGATACATTTCCGAAGCGACAAAGAGGACCTTGTGATGGAACTTCATCGCGCTCCTCGGCCTGGCCGGTTGCGTTCGCGGGCCCGAAGCCGCCCGTTTCCCGTGACGGCGCGCGGTGTTGCCGCGCATGCACGGACAATGCGCCGCTTGCCCTCCGCTGCCCGAAACATTAAGCAAGCCATAACGGCGAACGGATCAGGTTTTGTACCTACCTAATAACATTGCATAATCATTGACGATACGTTCGTGATCAAAGCAGAGAGGGCTGGGCCACTGTCCCACGGGAAAGACGCCGATTTCCTTGGCGTCGTCGCCTGCGGCCAGTTCGTCCGGGTCGAGGGCCTGGGCGATGTAGACCACGCTCATGGTATGCTGCCGGGGGTCGCGGGCGGGATCGGAATACACGCCCAAGAGTCCGGTCAGCTCCACGGTGAGCCCGGTCTCCTCCTTGGCTTCCCGGATGGCGGCCTTCTCGGCGGGTTCGCCGTAATCGACAAAGCCCCCGGGCAAGGCCCAGCCGAAGGGTTCGTTGAGGCGTTTGACGAAGACCACGCCGCGCCCCGGAATATGGATAAGCGCATCCACCGTGGGCACGGGATTGCGGTAGTAGACCACGGGCTGGCCGCAATGGGGACAGGGTTTGGTAAGGGCCATGTGTCGTCGGCTCCCGGACGGGCCCAAGGTGTCTTCCCGTCTTGCGGCCCGCCGGAGGGGCGCACAGGGAAAGAGGCCTCAAGCGTTTATAAAAATACGCCTTTTCTTATCCGTGAGACTACGCGAAATGCAGCCCCCTGACAAGATCGTTTTGGAACATGCCGGAGCCCTTGGAGATTTTCTTCTGGCTTGGCCTTTTTTCCTCTCCCTATCGCGCCATTTCCCGGGAGTCCCCGCCTTCCGGGCCGCGCCGCCGTCCCATGGCCGCTGGCTCGCCCCCCTGGCCGCGCCCTGTCCGCCGGTGCTCCGCCGCGCCCTGGAAGCGCGCTTTGCAAGCGACGCCTGGCCCAAGGAACTTGAAGGCGCGCTGGTCTTCCGTCCAGGGTTGGCCGCCCGGCCGGCGCTTCCCCCTTGGGAGGGCTTCCGCTTCGTCCCCGGCGTCGTACCGGGGCGCGACGTTTCGCCCCTGGCCCTGTACCGCGAAGCCCTCGACGGCTGGGGCATCCCCTTTGCGCACGATTACCGGGAGGCGTTCCAGGGGTATTTCGGAGGGCATGCGCCGACGGACGACACTGCGCTCCTTTTTCCCGGAGCCGGGCACACGGACAAGGCCTGGCCCCTGGCCCACTGGCAGCATCTGGCGCGGCGGTTACGGGAATATGGCGCGCGCCCCGTTTTCGTCATCGGCCCGGTCGAACGGGACCGGGGCGTCCTGCCGCAGGAAGGGGAAATCCTCGAACCAGAGGATCTCGAAGCGTTGTCCCAGGCCCTGCGCGGCTGCCGTTTCGCGATCGGGCCGGACTGCGGACCCATGCACTTGGCCGGCCTGCACGGCGTGCCGGGCGTGGCGCTCTTCGGTCCGACGTCGCCGCGCCAGTGGGGGCCGGCCGGCCTGGAAATCACAAGCGCCGGCCTGCCCTGCGCGCCCTGCACGGCGGTGACGTCCGGGGAATTCGCTCCCGGCTGTGAAAGACCCCTGCCCTGCATGGCGCGCATCGCGCCCGAGGACGTGCTTGATCGCCTACGGCGCACAGGGCTCGTACCCGGCCGCCCGTAAGGCCGCGACCGGGGTTGCGCCCTCGCGATAAATCGCGAGTCGCCGCCCGCCGGCGAGCC
>DQED01000340.1:1022-3792 GCA_003525525.1 Desulfovibrio sp. | reverse complement strand
CGCGGCGGAGGCCGTGCGCCTGGCGCGCGCCTGCGCGCCCGACGTCGCCCTGCTCGACATCTCCCTGCCGGACCGCTCCGGCATCCATCTGGCCCGGGACCTGCGCGCCCGGCATCCGGAGCTGCGCATCCTCATGGTCAGCATGCACACGAAGGTGGATTACATCGTCGAGGCGGTCAAAGCCGGGGCCAACGGCTACGTGACCAAGGACGCCGCGGCCGAACGGCTGCTCGAGGCCCTGGCGCAAGTGTGCGCTGGCGGCTTCTATCTCGACCCGGCCATTTCCCAGGAGGTCTCGCGGGAACTGCTTCTCGGCGCGCAGAAGCGGGAAGCCGCCCCGGCCAACGCCTACGACAGCCTGACCGCCAGGGAGCGCGAAGTCATGCGCATGGTCGTCGAGGGGCTCACCACCAAGGAAGTGGCCGACGCCCTCGCCATCAGCGTCAAGACCGCCGAACACCACCGCTGCAACCTCATGAAGAAGCTCGGCCTGCAAAACTCCGTCGAACTGGTGCGATACGCCTCGAGGCTGGGGCTTATCGACTGACGCGCCGCCGCCTGCCTGGGGGATTTCCCCGAGGGGGTGGGGAATCGAGTCCATCGACGCGTGCGGGCGCGGTGGCTATCCCATACTCGTGGCCCGGATCGCGGGCGAAACACGACGCGGGGTGGCGGCATGCGACCGAATCGAGAGACACAAGACCAGCGTGGCGCTTCGGCAGTGGAAATGGCGCTGCTCCTGCCCGTGCTCCTGCTGGTGCTCTTCGCCATCTTCGAATACGGCCGCTTTTTCCACCTGCAATCCATGGCCGCCTCGGTGGCCGCCAGCGCCGTCCGCGTCGCCAGTCTGCCCGGCGCGACGGACGCCGACATCATCGCGGCCGTCACCGGCGAGCTCAACAACGGTTCCGACGGCACGCCGCCGGGGTTCGCCCTCGGCGTCACGCCGCGCATCTCCATTTCCCCTGCCGAGCGGACGGCCGGCGAGCCGGTCACGGTCTCCTTCAGCTATCCCTTCAGTCCCCTGATCCTGCCGCAATTCGTCGGCAGCACGCTCTTTCCGGCGAGCATCGCCGCCGGCGCGAGCGCCATGGTGGAGCCATGAACACACGCCGACCGGACGACGCCCCGTCGCGACAGCAGGGCTCCCTGTCCGTGGAGCTGGCCCTGCTTCTGGCCTTTGTCCTCATGCCGCTTCTGGCCGCCGTGGTGGACTTCGGCCAGCTCTTCCTCGCCCAGGCCGTGGTGACCCGCGCCGCGCGGGAAGGTGCCCTTGCCGCCTCGCGCAACCGGGATGTGGACAGGGCCGTCGTCCTGTACCTGCAAAACGCCGGCTACAGTCCGGACCGCACCACGATCGCGACCAGCGGGGAACGGAAATCCGGTACGCCGGTGACGGTGGAAGTCCGCTACGACACCTCGAACATGGTCATCATTCCCTGGTCCGGCATCAACGCGAACACGGCCCGGGTCGTGGGCTCGGCCACGGAACGGCAATCCTGACGCCAAGGGAGGCGCGACATGACGACAACGCGTACATCAAGGCAAGCGCCGGCGCAGGCGGGTTCGGTGGCCGTTTTCGTGGCGCTGTCCATGATCGTCCTGGCCGGGTTCGCCACGCTGGCCGTGGACTACGGCTTTCTGGAGTACAAACGCAGCCGGCTGCAAAACGCCGCGGACGCCGCCGCCCTGGCCGGGGCCAACGTGCTCGTGCAGTACGGTTCCAACCAGGGGGCGGTGATCGACACGGCCATCCGCTACGGCCAGGCGAATCTCGACGACGCCGACGGCAGGGACGTGGCCATCCGCAACTCGGATGTGACCTTCCCCGATGCCGTGACGGTGCAAAGCAGGGTCGGGCGCACCACGGAGCGCGGCAATCCCGTGGACATGTTCCTCGGCCGCATCCTCGGTTGGAACACCCAGGACATCAGCGCTTCCGGCAAGGCCGCGCTTTTTTGCTCCAAGAGCAGCAAATGCCTCAAGCCCTGGTCCCCGCCGGCGCAGTTCACCTGGAACGACACGTGCGACGGGAACAAGAAATACAACAACAACGGACAACTCGACGCGCAGAGCTCCTGCGAGATGCATTCCGTGGAGGTGCAGGGCTACGGCAACAGCGACGTCGGCGCGCAGATCGTGCTCAAGTTCGGCGATCCGAGCGGCACGGTCACCCCGGGCCATTACCAGGCCGTGGACTATCCCGCGCTCGAGCACGGCAACCCGGTATCCGGCGGCGACGCCTATCGCGACAACATCGCCGGCTGCACCGGATCGAACGACAGCGTGGTCAGGACGGGCGACACACTCCAGGTCGAACCCGGCGACATGGTCGGGCCGACCAAGCAGGGCCTGGCGGCGCTGTTGGCCAAGGACCCGGACGCGTCGTGGGACGGGGACACGAATTCCATCGTCGGCAGCGCCTACGCCGACGCCCTCGGCAGCCCGCGCGTGGCCCTGATCCCCTTTTACGACCCGCGCTATCCCCAGGAAAGCGGGCGCAATTCCCTCAAGGTCTACCAGCTCGGCGCGGTCTTCATCGAGGGGGTTGCCGGAAGCGGCGACGTGACCGGGCGCTTCGTCAAGAGCATGGCCGTCGATCCGGTCCGCCAGACGGGCTGCGACGCGAGCGCGGCCTCAGCCCTCTACGGCGCGGGCCTGGTCCGGTAGCCGGGCGTTGCCGCCGGGCCGGACCTCTCCGGGGCGCGGCAAGGCGAAGCGGCCCGTCTCCGCAAGGAGGCAGGCGGCTTCGCCGCCTGCAAGCGGCGAA
>DQED01000340.1:0-914 GCA_003525525.1 Desulfovibrio sp. | reverse complement strand
GGCCAGGGTCGAGCCCGTGACCACGAGGAGTTCGGCGCGATCAAGCGCCTCCTTTTGGCGCTGCGGCCCCAGGATCTCGGCCCCGTGCCGGATCGTGCCGACGTTGTCCGGGTCGAGGTCGAGCACCTTGAGGTCGAACGCGCCGCTTAGGGCCTCGATGATCTTCGGCTGGAAGCCCACCTGGGTGATGCGCACGTCGCCGTAGCGCTCGAGGATGTGGTCGCGGAACTTGAGGGCGCATTCGCCGGGCTCCTTGTCGCGGCAGTGGATGGTGGCCATGCAGAGCCCGAGGCCCCGCATGACGGCGTTGAGCGAGGCCACGAACACGGCGCGGCGGAAGTTGTTCTGAAGGGGCATGGCGGCCACGTCGGCCAGGGTGCCGGAGAAATCGCCGAAACGGTCGGTGAAGGCCTGCCCCTTGGCCCCGCGGAAATCGGCCTCCATCAGTTGTTCCTTGCCTTTTTGCAAAGGGAAGTCATCGCCTTCCGGGTCGCCGATGGCTTCGTGCACGGTGAGCGTGCGGGCCTTGACCGCGATGGGTTCGTGCAGCAGATCGTGCTGCTCCCACAATGTAAGGGCCTTGCGGCGGACCGTTTCCAACATGCCGGATCCCATGGCGTCGCTCCTTGTGCGGTTCGTATTCCTCTACGCGAAGACCTGTAAATAGAGGAGGCTCCCGCCGCCGTAAAGGCCGCGGGAGCCTCGTTGCCGTACCGCGTCATTCCCTGGGCGACGCGTTTTCCCGGCCGAGCAGGGCGCTTAAGCGGTTTTTGACGGCGGCGAGCGCAGTCTCCAGGAACGAGGCCTGACGCTCGAGCGCCTGGATATCGCCGGCATTGCCCATGGGCCCCATGGGGCCGGCGCAGATGCCGCCGCGCCGCCCGCGCCCCATGCTGGGGGCCATGCCGCGGCCC
>DQED01000082.1 GCA_003525525.1 Desulfovibrio sp. | reverse complement strand
CTTCATGGCGGCCACGGCCTGGGTGACGGCCTGGCCGGATTCCCGGGCGTCGCCTGCGGCCTTGACGGCGATGGCCTCGGTCTGGCTCGCGTTGTCGGCGTTCTGGCTGATGCTCGACGCCATCTCTTCCATGGCCGAGGACGATTCCTCCACGGCCGAGGCCTGCTCCGTGGCTCCCTGGGACAGGGATTCGGCAGAGGCGCTCATTTCCTCGCTGCCCGAGGCCACGTTTTCCGCCCCGGACTGGACCTCGCCGACCACGTCGCGCAGCCGGTCGATCATTTCGGCAAGGCTCAAGAGCATCACGTCCTTGTCGGAGCGGGCGGCAACGGTGACCGTCAGGTCGCCGTCGGCCAGGCGTCCGGCCGTTTCGGCCGTGGTCCGCTCGGCCTCGATCATGCGGCCCATGGCGGTGAGCAGCATGGCGATCTCGTCGCGGCCGTCCACCGTGACGTCCACGTCGAGGTCGCCGTGGGCGACGGATTCCGCCGCGACGATGGCCTTTCTCACGCCGCGCAGGATGCCTTTGGTGATGAGCGTGGCGAACAGCACGCCAAGCAGGATGGCGACCGCGGCCGTGGTGAGGGTTATGGTGTTGGCGGTGCCCGATTCCTGGCGCATCTGTTCCTGCTGCGTCTCCACGGCGGCATCGGCGACTTTGCCCGCCTTGTCCGCGGCGGCGGCCATTTCCTTCGTGATGACCGCCTGGGCCTCGGAGGCCGTGACGAAGCCTTCCATCCGGGTCTTGTAAGTTTCGGCGCGGGAGACGATCTCTTCCAGCATGGTCCGTTCTTCCGAAGTCGCCATCAGGGGCATGGCTTCGCGCCCCGTGGCGGCGAGGTGCTCGAGGAGGCCTCGGGCGGTGTCCATGCGGGTTTTGTCGCCCTTCCAGAGGTAGTAGAGGACTTCGATGCGCGAACGCAGGAACTGTTCGATGAGGACGTCCACCTTGTGCTGCACGGTCGCGATCTTGCCCACCGCTTCGACGCCGAGGCCGGCGGCCTTGTCCATGGCATCCGCCTGCCGCTTGACGAGAGCCTCGCCTGCCTTTTGCAAGGCGGTTGCCGCGTCCACCACGGTCCTGAGCGTCTCGTCGCGCGCCTTTTCGCTCTCCAGGTAGCGGCCGAGGCCGCTTTCATAGGCGGCGGTCTCGGTGACGATGGCGTCCATGCGTTCCCGGTTGCGCGGGTCGTTGAGTTCGCGTTTGAGGTTTTGCGCCATGTCCTTGGCCGAGCCCAGGTGCTTGCGGAAGCTCTCGAGGCGCGCCGCGTCCTTGCTGTTCATGTAATAGAGCATGTCCATGCGGGCGCTCACGATCGCATTGCTGATGGAATTGACGGTCTCCATCTTTTTCGAGCGCGACAAAAGCATGTCCAGGCTTTTGTAGCCGACGCCGGCCACGATGACGGTGAAGAGAATGGCAAGGCTGAATCCCAGGCCGAGTTTGAAGGCAAGACCGCGGTTTTTGAACATGGGGCACCTGTCCCTGCTGTTGGAATTGTCGATTCCCGAGGCGCCTCAGGCGAAACGAGGCTCCCGGCGCTCCGGTGATGCCGGAAGTACCCTCGCAGATGTCGCGATCAGCGGAAAAAGTCTTCGTCTGCCGGCGGCGACGTGGCGCCGACGGAAGGCCCGCCTTCGGCGAGCAGTTGCGACATGTCCTGGATCTCGTCGCTGGAAAAGACCTTGTCCACATCGAGGATGAGGATGAACCGGTCGGCGTGTTTGCCGATGCCCCGGATGAAGTCGGCGCGCACGGCCGCGCCCATGCGCGGCGGCGGGTCGATGCGGTCGGTCTCGAGTTCCAGCACTTCCTTGACCGAATCGGCCAGGGCGCCCATGACCGACACCGCGTCGTCGCGGCGGATCTCCACGATGACGATGCGCGTGTTGAGCGTGCGTTCCGCCTGGCCCAGTCCGAATTTCATGCGCAGGTCCACCACGGGCACGGCGCTGCCGCGCACGTTGACCACGCCGCGCATGAAGTCCGGCGTCTGGGGGATGCGCGTGATGTCCGTGTAATCGAGGATTTCACGCACGGAAAAGATGTCGATGGCGAAGATCTCATGGCCAAGGGTCATGGTGAGAAAGCGCTGGCTTTCCGCTTGAGCGATTGAGGCCATGGCGATTCCCTTTTCCCTGACGGGATTGTGCATGTTGGGCGAGTTGCGTTCCTAAAGTTGCACCAGGATCGGTTCCTGAACGTCAGTCTACACGGATGCCATTGCCGGGACAATGTTTTTTTCGTTTTAATTGTGCTGCGGACTTCCGTGTTTCATGCCGCTCCCGTGTCCTTTGCCGTATTTTAGGAAAGCGGCGGCCTGCCGGGCTGCGCCGGATGCGCGGGACGGTTCCGGCATCCGCTACGCGGCGCGCGAAACGTTTTTTTCTCTCCACGCCCGTCGCCGCAGGGACGATGCGGACTTTATACTCCACATTCGGCGCGTTTGGCCCTACACTTAAGGGAAACGAAGCGAGGTTGCGATGCCCCCGAAACGCGCCGCTACGGCGGCTGTCGGCAAGACCCTGGAAGAGCGGCGTGAAGCCGCCCGCGATGCGGCGCTTAGGGAACTCAAGGCCCTGCGCGGCGATCTGGCCGTGCTCGAGGCCGTGCTGTCCGGGCGGCGCAAGAAAGGCGATTTTTCCCTGTTCGACGTGGCCCACGGCGCTTTCGAGATTTTCCGCAACGCCGAGGCCGTCTTCGAGGCGGACGCCTTGCTGGCCTCCGTGGCGGTGGAGCTCGAATCGGTGAAGGCCATGGAGTTTTTGGAAAAACACGGCGCGACCGAGCTGGTCAAGCCCTCCGGCTGGCACTGGATTTCCCCGCGCGGGGAGATGCATTTCCTGGGCAAGGCCGACGACGCGGGCAAGGCCGCGGAAAAGCTGGCCGCGCTCCTGCCCGGCGGCAAGCGGGGCAAGCGCAGGGGAAAGGCGGAACCGGAAGTCGGGGATGCCGCTCCGGAATCGGACGGCAAGGATGCGCCCGGGGAGCCGGGTGCGGCATGAGGCGGGGCGAAACGACTCGCCTTGCGCGCCTCGGGGCGGCGGTCCTTTGGGTATTGTGCCTTGCGGCCGCATGCGCCCTGGCGCTTTCCGGCTGCTCCGACGACGCGCCGCCCGAGGACCGGGAATCCGTGACGGGCAAGACCCCGGTGGTGCGCCCCGAGGACGTGCATCGGCGCAGCCCCGGCGGCGCGGCGGTGCTTTCCCCGGACTATCGCCAGTCCCTGGCCGCCGATCTGGAACAAAAGGCCGAGAATGCCCTGGCCGCAGGAGCGGAGTCCGGCGCGAACCGCCGGTTCGCGGGCAGGCCTTCCACTGTCCCGGCGGCGAAGCCCGAACAGGCCGCGTCGTCGCCGGCTCCGCA
>DQED01000331.1 GCA_003525525.1 Desulfovibrio sp. | reverse complement strand
CCGGCAGCAGCGGCCCGAACCGGGCGATGGGGCCGGCCGTGATCTTGGGGAAAAAGACCATGGCGGTCGCGAAGCGCACACCGTTCGTCTCGGCGACGATCCCTCCGCGACCGACGTCCACGAGATAGGCGATGGCCGCGAAGGTGAAAAACGACACGCCAAGCGGGGCGGTTGCCGCCACGTACTTGTAATACGCGAGCAGGGCGATGTTGGCGGCAACGCCGAGCGTCAGCCAGCGCCGCCGCGCCGCGCCCTGCGCGGAGCCGATAATGCGGCCGAGCAGGTAGTTGCCGCACGTCGCCCCGAGCAGGGCCGGCAGACCCGGGGCGTCGGCGAGGAAGAAATAGGCCAGGCTTTCCGCCAGCAGCACGCCGCAGCGCAACCGCGGCGGGGACACGTAGAAAAGCGCCAGCGCCGCCGGCAGGAAGGCGTACAGAAAAAGGGGCGAATCCGGTATCATTCCCCCTCCTTGCAGGAACTCATGCCAGGGGGTTTACCCGCAGCCCGTCAAAATGCAAGCTGCCGAGGGGGGGCGAGGCCGCCGGCTTCCCGCCTGTCCCGCTCTCCCCGACGCAAGCAAGCCGTCCGCAGCCCAGGCATGCCGCCCCTTGCCCCGAAGGAGCCCAACGACTATGGAAACGGAACCCCACCACGGCGACTCCGCCGGCTCCGAGGCGACATCCATGCGCATCCGTTCGAAGTTTCTTATCTTTCTGCTGGCAATGGTCATCATCCCCCTGTGCGCCCTCGGGCTCTACGCCTGGCGGCAGACCGGGCACCTCGGCCAGGATCTGGCCCATGCCGCGGCCATGGCCCTGGAAAAAAACGCCTCGAAGGAACTCGTGCAGACCGCGGACATGCTGAGCGAAGCCAGCGCCGACACCCTGGATCTGCTCGAAACCTCCCTGTCGCTGACCGTGCGCGAAGCCGTACAACTGCTTGAGGCCCCTCCGGGCGCGCTGCCCTCCGGCCCCATGATCCTGGCCACGGAGTACGACAACCCGACCTTTCCGCCGGAACTGCTCACGGACCTGCCCGGCACGGACGTGCGCGCCACCTACGACGGCCTGGCCTTCCACCTGGCCCCGGGACTCACCCCCGGGGCGGCCGCGCCACAGATGCGCGCCCTTTCCGGCATGCTGCCCTTTTACAAGACGCTGTTTCATCGCCACAAAAAGCTCATGCTCTTCGGCTACGTGGGTCTCGCCTCGGGTCTGCACTGCGCCTATCCCGGCCATGGCGGCTATCCCCCCGGCTACGACCCCAGACGCCGCCCCTGGTACCAGAACGCCGCCACGTCCCAGGGCATCACCTGGGACATCATGACCGACGCCATCACGCGGCAGGTCATGGCCACCATGGCCCTGGCCCTGCGCGGCAAGGACGGCAAGGTGCTCGGCGTGGCCGGCTGCGACATCCCCATGGGCGCGCTTTTCCCGGAATCCGACCTGTCCAGGACCTGGACCGACCGCATGCGGGCCATGGTCGTCTCCTTCAACCGCCGCGACGCGCAGGGCCGCCCTGAACTGACCGTGGTCGCCAGCCACGACTACGCCCAGAAATCCCTGGACTGGACCGCGCCGGTGGAACTCGAGCGCATCGAATCCCCGGACGGCGAAGCCGTCCAGGCGGTCGTCGACGCGCTCATGGCCGGCAAGGCCGGCGTGCGGCGGCTTCCCTACCGCGGCCAGGACACCCTGCTCGCCTTCGCGCCCATCCGCGCCAAGGAGCTGGCCGTGGTGTTGGCCGCGCCGCGCGACGTCGTGGTCGCGGACGCCCACCGGGCCGGGACGCGGGTGCTCGGCGCGGTGTCGCGCATGCTCGGGCATATCGGCTGGTTCGTGGCCGCGGCCGTGGTCGTCGTGGCCGCGATCTCGCTGCCCGCCTCGGGCACCATCGCGCGTCCGGTCATGGAACTCGCTGCCGCGGCGCGAAAACTCGCCGCGGGGGATTTTTCCGCCCGCGTCACGCCGTGCGGCCAGGACGAGATCGGGGAGCTCGGCCGGTCGTTCAACGACATGGCCCCGCAGCTGCTCGAGCGGGTCAAGCTCAAAAACGACATGGCGCTCGCCATGGAGGTGCAGCAGAACCTGCTGCCGGGACGCCCGCCGACCGTCACCGGCCTGGACGTGTCGGCGCTGAGCCTCTACTGCGACGAAACCGGCGGGGACTATTTCGATTTCCTGGAATTTTCCCAGGATGACGCGGCCCATGCCGACGTGGTGGTCGGCGACGTGACCGGGCACGGCGTATCCGCGGCGCTTTTCATGGCCACGGGCCGGGCGCTTTTGCGCGGCCGCGCCATGGACCGGCCGGGGCCGGCGGCGCTTTTAACCGAGGTCAACAACCTGCTGTGCCAGGACACGCAGATGACGGGCCGGTTCATCACGCTTTTTTTCCTGCGCCTGGACCTTGCGGCCAAGGAAGTCTTGTGGTGCCGCGCCGGGCACGATCCGGGCCTCCTCTACGACCCGGCCACGGACCGTTTCGACCAGCTCATGGGGCCGGGCATTCCGCTCGGGGCCATGAGCGGCTGGGAATACGAGGAGCAGCGCCGGCAGTGGTTCGCGCCGGGCCAGGTGCTGGTGCTCTACACCGACGGCATCCACGAGGCGCGCGGCCAAAGCGACGGCATGTACGGCAAGGAGCGCATGGAGGAAATCATCCGCCGCGAGGCGGCCGGCCCGGCCTCGGCCATCGTCAACGCCCTGGTGGCGGACCTGCGCGAGTTCAAGGCCGGCGCGCACCTGGAAGACGACGTGACCCTCGTGGTCATCAAGGCGACGGAATAACGCGGGCATGAAAAAGGCCGGGAGTCCCGGCCTTTTCATTTTCTTCCGATAGCCTCGCCTCAGTCCCCGGCGACGTCCCCGTCCCCTTCCCCCTCGGCCTGGTCAGCTTCGGCCGCCGCCTGGGCGGCGCGGCTGGCGGCGAGCGCCGCCTCGGCCGCTTCGAGCTCCTCGCGGCCGTGCACGAGTTCCACGATGCGGCGCATAGCCTCGCGCGGGTTCGGATTCTGGAAGACGTTGCGGCCGATGCACGTGCCCGCCGCGCCGGCATTCAGGGCGTCGGCGACCATGGCCGCGAAGCTCTTGAAATCGGCCCGCGACGGCCCGCCCGTGACCACCACCGGCGCGGACGAACCGGCGACGGCCCGGGAAAAGCTGCGCGCGTCCCCGGAATAGGGCACGCCGGTCACGTCGGCGCCGAGTTCCGCGCCGAGGCGTATGCAGTGGTTGATCAGGCTCGGGTCGTTTTCGTTGACCACCCGCTCGCCCTTGGGGGCAATCAGCGCCAGGACCGGCACGCCGAGGCCGTGCGCCTCGTCCACGATGGCCCCGAGATCCGCGAGCATCCTGTCCTCGAGCTCGTTGGCGATGTTGACCATGACCGCCACCATGTCCGCGCCGATGCGCAGCGCCTCGGCCGCGCCGCACATGAGGCTTCTGGCATAGGGCGGCAGGCAGTGGCGCGTGCCGCCGGAAAGCTGGGCCACGGCCGCGGCGAAAAGCGGCACGTCGGGCAAGTGCGCCCGCAGCGCCCCCTTGTTGAGCACGATGCCCTGGATGGGAAATTCGCCGACCATGGCGACAAGGCTCGCCAGTTCCTCCAGGCCGCTTAACATCCCCTCCATGACGCCGTGGTCCAGGGGGGCGATGACGGTCCTGCCCGTGCGGGGGTGAAAAAGCCTTGCCAGTTTGCGGTCGCTGCCGTGCATGCATCCTCCGAATCGCGAGATCGATTACCTGTCCGACCACAGGAGCCGCGCCCCCTTGCGGGAAGCGAACCCCAGGGGCAGGCCGCGGAAAAAAAGTCCCGGCCGCGCCGGCAGCGCGGCCGCCGGCAGGCTTTGCCCGGCCAGGAGTGCCTCGATACGGGAAAGCGCGTCCTCGTTCAACCCCGCTCCTTCGCGCCACGGCGCAAGGAGCGCCCGGGCCCGGGCATGGGGCCGGAACACCCCGGCCCGGAACGTGCCCAGCGCATGCCCCTGGTAGCGCAGCCCTTCCGGCAGCCCGGCCGCAGCGGCATGGATGAAAAACACCTTGTCGCCGAAGACCCGCGCCTCGCCGGGCGGCAGGCCCGCCGGGTCGCAGCCGGCGGCGACGAGATTTTTCTCTTCAAGGGGCACGCCGGGAAAGCCGCGCCCGGCGTCGGACGCGACCGCGCCCGCGGTCTTGACGAAAAGGGCCATGTAAAAGCCCTGCGCCGCCGACGCCCTGCTGTCCACGCGCAACACCCCGGACACGTCCGCGCGGGCCGGGGCCTCGAACACGAACCCGGCCGGCGGATCGAGCGGCACGGGGGCCAGGGGCAGTTCGTCCAGGGCGAAGCGCGTCTGGTCCTCGTTTTCCGCCACGTTGGTCGTGCAGGTGGAATAGAGCAGCCGTCCGCCCGGGGCGAGCAGCCGCGCCGCCGTGGCCAAGAGCTTGCGCTGGAGCGCGGCCAGGGGCGCGACCTTGTCGCCGGCCCAGATCCTCGCCGCCTGGGGGTTCTTGTCCAGGGTGCCCCAGCCGCTGCACGGCGGGTCGAGCAGGATGTGGCTGAAAAACCCTTCCGGGAAATACGGCTCCAGGTCCGTGCTCGCGCAGGTGGCGGCATTGGCGAGGCTTTCGCGGAAAAGCGTCTGGCGCAGCGTCGCGAGCCGGTCCGGCGACGGCTCGTTGCCGAGCACGAAGCCCTCTTTCCCCACGAGCTGGGCGAGAAAACCGGTCTTGCCGCCGGGCGCGGCGCACATGTCGAGCACCCGCGCCCCGGGCGGCGGATCGAGCAGCAGCGGCGGCAGCATGGACGAACGGTCCTGGATGTGGATGTAGCCGAAGCGCGCGGCGAGCGAACTCCCGAGCGGCACGGGCTCGGCCACGATCTTGCGGCACCACGGGGAAAAGGGCTCGGGCGCGAAGGTGTGGCCCGTGGCGGCGAGCAGGTCCTCGACGCGTTCGCGGTCCCCGGGCGCGCAGACCAGGCGGAAGGAACGCCCGCCGGCCCGCGCGGCCGCATCGGGTGATGCGGGCGACTCGGGCGCAGCGGCAGCGGCGGAACCGGAAACGTCGGGCAGGACGTGCGTGTCACGGGCATCGGGACGGCGTAGTGCGGGGCGCGGCGGCATGCCCGAACCTACAGCGGCGCGGCGGCGTTGAAAAGCCCCGCCGGTGGCCTGTCCCCTTGCAAAAGTCCCGCCCGCCGCCTATGCAGGGTCCGCCAAACACGCGCAAAGGAGCCACCATGGATTTTCACGCGCATCTGATCGATTTCGTACTGCACGTCGATAAATATTTGAACGCCCTCGCCGCGCAGTACGGCGTCTGGACCTACCTGATCCTGTTCGCGATCATCTTTTGCGAGACCGGGCTCGTGGTCACGCCGTTCCTGCCCGGCGATTCGCTGCTCTTCGCCACGGGCGCACTGTGCGGCGGCGGCGTGCTCGACCCCAACCTCATCTTCATCCTGCTCGTTTCCGCGGCGTTTCTCGGCGACAACGTCAACTACTGGATCGGCAGGCGCGTGGGGCCGGCGGTGTTCGAACGCGAAAAGACGCGCTTTTTCAAGAAGGAATACCTGATGCGCGCCCACGCCTTCTACGAGCGCCACGGCGGCAAGACCGTGATCATCGCCCGGTTCGTGCCCATCGTGCGCACGTTCTCGCCGTTCGTGGCCGGCATCGCCCACATGACCTACGCCAAGTTCCTGGCCTACAGCGTGACCGGCGCGGTCGTCTGGGTGGGCATCTTCGTCTACGCCGGCTACTTCTTCGGCAACATGCCGTTTATCAAGCGCAATTTCAGCGTGGTCATCGTGGCGATCATCATCATCTCGGTGCTGCCCGGGGTGATCGAATACCTGCGCCACCGCCGCGCCGCCGCCAAGGTCGAGGAGTAGGGGGAGAAAGAGGGAAAGGGATAGCGGGGAGAGGGGGAGAATGCCTCCGGCGGCCAGGAGGGGCCGGGGGCCCCTCCTGGACCACTCCGAAAGGGGGAATCCACGACGCAAGCGGCAGCCCGCGCAAGTCCGGCCGGTCGCTTTCGCGAAGGGGTGGTTGGCCGCACGCTTCAGCGTACGGGGTAGCTGCCCGAGCAGCTGTCGCCCTCGGCGATGCCGTCGCGCCAGCGCCTCAGCGCCTCCGTGCGCTGCCTGGTCAGCGCCGCGACTTCCGTGCAATAGCAGTAGTTGTACATCGTCCCGTATTCCATCTGGATATCTTCGGCCGGATAGCGCGCGGCCATCTCGGCGTCGCGAAACGCCACCCAGGCGCGCTGCGCCGCGCGAAACTTGGCCGTGAAGCGCTTGTCCCCGGCGTTTTGCCGCAAGACGGCCTGGTAGACCGCGTTGAGTTCGCGATCGGCCGCGGCGGAACCGGCGCACGCCTGCGCGTTGATTTCGGCCTGGGACTGGGCTCGCGCAACAGCTGCGACTGCAAGCAGCAGCAGGGCGCACAGGACGCTCACGCGCATAAGGCCTCCGCTTCGCCGGGGCGAATCGCCCCGGATTGCTGTTGACGCCGTGGCCGGCTGCGGGCCATCAGGAAGAAAGAACGCCCCGGCCGACAACGCATCCACAGGCGAAACACGCGCAGGAGCAGCCATGGACAGCGCGCCCTCCCCTCCCCCGCCGTCGCGGGCGGCCCGCCTCCTCTGGACCACGGCCGCCGTCGCCGGCTACCCGCCGGCATTCCTTTTCGCCTACCTGCTTTGTCTCGGCCTGCCCTACGGCACGATCCCCACGGCGACCAACGTCGCCATGCCGGTATTCCCGATCCTGGCGGCCCTGCTGGCGGCCGTCGCTTTCGCGCGCTACCGGCTGTGGCGGACGCTGCGCCGGAAGTATCGCCGCGACGACGGCACGGACGCCTGGCTCCGTTTCCGTCTGGCCCACAAGCCGGCCGCGCTGTGCCTGCCGCTGACGCTTCCCTTGTGCTTCGCGCCCATGGAAGGCAACGCCTTCGGCTTCGTCGTCCTCCCGACGCTGCTCCTGCTGACGCTCGCCATCGGCGTCTGGGTCCAGCGCCGGCTCTGGCGACGGGCCTAGTGTCGGGCCCTTGAAGGGGACAACACACCTAATTAATTATTTTCATTAAAAATACTAACGTATTTTTTGGCTCGCCCCCCTAGTCGGCCTTGCCCTTTCCCTTCTTTTTCGCCTTGGCCGCGACGACGTTCTTCCTGGGCGCAAGGCCGGGATGGTCCTGCTTGAGCATGGCGTAGCGGGTCAGGATGCGCGAGACGTAGTTGCGCGTCTCGGGGATGTTCGGGATGCCGCCGCAGCGGGCCACGGTCTCGGGACCGGCGTTGTAGGCGGCGAGCGCCAGGGAGAGGTCGCCGAAGCGGCCGAGGAGCGATTGCAAAAACTTCGCCCCGGTGGCCACGTTGCGCTCGGGGTCGAAGGGATTGGCCACGCCGTAGGTGGCCTGGGTCGCGGGCATGAGCTGCATGAGCCCGGCCGCGCCCTTGGGCGAGACGGCACAGGCGGAAAAGCGCGATTCCTGCTCGATGACCGCGTAAAGGAGCTCCGGGTCGAGACCCGAGGCCCGGCTCTTGTCGCGCACGATGTCGAGCAGCGGCCCGGATTCGATCACGGCGGGATAGCCGCCGGGCCCCAGCGGCGCCGTGCCCATGCGCACGTAGGATCGGGTGGCCTCGAGAATCCAGCCGTCCTTGCGCTCCTTGGACACCGCGCCGAGGTCGCTGATGCGCTTCCTGATGGCCGCAAAGCCCATTTTCGGGTCCTTGGGGCCTTCGAAGAGCAGCACGTACTTGTCGTCGAGGGGCTCTTCGCTCAAATGCACGAGGCCGTAATCGTCCTCGTAGCCGTAGAGCGTGTACGCGCCCGCACGCAGCGGGGAAAGGAAAACGGCCCCGCCAAGAAGCAGGGCCGTGAAGTGCGGATGCCGCATTGCGCCTCCAGCCGGTCTGGCCATCATCCCATAGGACGGCGCGGCCGGCCGGTCAAGGGCCGGCTATTTGCCGAAGGGGCATTTGGGATACGTGCAGGCCCGGCACGAGAGGCACATCGCGCCCTCGGCCAAGCCGGCGAGCTCCCGGCGGGTGATCGCGACCCCGGCCAGCACCCGGGGCAGCAGCAGGTCGAAACTCGTGGTGCGGTGGAAAAGCGCGCACGCGGGCACGCCGATGACGTCCACGCCGCCGATGCGCCCGACGAGCGCCATGGCTCCGGGCAGCACGGGCATGCCGTGCACGGCGTCGGC
>DQED01000148.1 GCA_003525525.1 Desulfovibrio sp. | reverse complement strand
GCCCGTGCGCGGGGAAAAAAAGGTCAGGGACACGTGGCCGCAGCCGGGCAGGCCGCAGCCGGCAAGGGCTCCCGCAGCCAGACACAGCGGCGCGTCCGCGTCGTCCCAGGCGACGCGCCGGGCGCTGTCCGCATCGCAAAGCGCCGTGGACAGCGCCCGGCCGCCCTCCCCGCGTGAAAGGCGCGGCGACGCGGCGACGCGGCGCATGCCGGCCGTGGCCAGATCGACGTGCAGGATGGCGGGGGCGATGGATTGCGGCATGACGTTCCTTGCTGCGCCGGGAGCGCGTTGCGGAAGTACCAGATGCGCCGCGTCGAGGCAACGCGCCGCGCCGGCCTAAACTTCCCCGCGCTTCGGCCGATGCGTGTGAGGACGGACCTTTCACGGCGAGACGGACATGCAGATCGCTACCCTCAGCAATACGACCGGCGCGCTGCGCACGCTGCTGCCTTCGGGGCAGACCGACGGCCACGCCCTCACGTTCGGCTTCGCCGCGCAGCAAAAGGGAACCGCCGCGTACACGCCGACGCTCAAGGCCCCGTCCAGCACCGCGGACGTCTTCGCCGCCGACATCCTCAAAAAGCTGCAAGCCGCGCAAACGGCCAGCAACGCCGGGGCGCTCGCGGACAGCGGCGCGGCCGGAGCGCTTCAAAAATCCCTGGCCGATGCCGTCGCATACGTGCGGCAACAGCACGGCGACGCCGCCGCGACCGCGGTCATGGGCATCGTCATCAAGGGCGTGGGCGACGGGAAGGGCGGCGAGGACGCGCTCGGCGACGCGCTGGTGTCCTCGCTCAAATTCATCGACCGCAATTTCGGCATCGCCTCGGGCGACGCCGCCATCTCCCGGTTCAACGGCGCGCTCAACAACGCGGTCAACGGCTATTTCCAAAACGGCCACGACGAACTGTTCTACGCCGCGAACGGCACGACCGGCCCGGGCGGAGGCGCGGACGCCATAAAGAGCACCCTTTCCGCCACTCTTGACGACATGACCAAGCGTTTCGGCAAGGAAACGGCCGACGCGGTATCGGATATTCTAACCGCGAGCCTCGAACAGACCGGCGTCAACCGCCAGGGCCTCGGCACGGCCCTTTCCGCCGCCGACGCCTACCTCACGGGCCAGTACGGCGAGGCCGCCGGCCTCGGCCAAACGCCCCTGGCCGGGCAGGCCACCGCCCTGGCCAAGGGCTCGGTCCTGGACATGGCCGTCTGAGCCGCCGCTACGCCGCCGCAACCACGCCCCACAGCACCCGCGACCCGTTGGGGCCGGTGAAATCGAGCCGCCTGACCTCGCGCACGCCCGCGTCCTCGAGCATCCCCCGGATCGCGCCCTCGGCGTAGCCCTGGCCGTGCGGCGTGCCAAGCAGCATGTTGAGAGAAAAAAGCGCGGCGAAAAGCGGTCCGTCCCGCGTGTCGTCGAGCATGAACTCGTGCACGAAGAGCAGGCCTCCGGGACGGAGCGCGCCTGCTGCCTTGGCGATGACCGTGCGGCAGCCGTCCGGGTCCTCGGCGTGCAGGATCTGCGACAGCCAGGCCACGTCGTAGCCGGACGGCAGGGGATCGCGCAGGTAGTTGCCGGCGACGAAACCCACACGGTCCGCCGTGCCCAGGCGCGCGGCCTTGGCCAGGGCGTATTCCCGGCTGGCCGGCAGGTCGTAGACCGTTGCCGTCATGCCCGGGTTGGCCAGGCAGAAATGGGAGGCGTAGGTGCCGGGCCCGCCGCCCACGTCCAGGAAACGCCGTCGGCCGGACAAGTCCACCAGGGATGCCAGGCGCGGGGCGATGGCCGAGGCGATGCCGTCCATGGCGAGCAGGAAATCCTCCCGCGCGCCGGGGTCGCCGTAATCGGTCATGTGCTC
Source organism: Desulfovibrio sp. (assembly GCA_003525525.1). Lineage (GTDB taxonomy): Bacteria > Desulfobacterota > Desulfovibrionia > Desulfovibrionales > Desulfovibrionaceae > Solidesulfovibrio. The sequence continues at coordinate 2,372 of DQED01000148.1, read as the reverse complement.
GCCAAGGGGCCGGCCCGTGCGCACGGCCTCTGGCAGGTGCGCCCACGAGGCCATGATGCGGTGGTGGTGGCGCACCACGTGGGCCACGCAGCGCGGCGACTGTTTGTCCAGGAACGCCCGGGCCGGGGGCGCGGCGGCGTAGGCGTCGCCGTCACTGACAAGCAGCCCCATGGCGACCAGGGCCGTGAGCAGCATGTCCAGGGCCCTGGCGTCGCAGCAAAGGCGCGCGGCCAGGGCGGCGGCGTCCATGGGCGCGCGGCAAAGCGGGGAAAAGACGTCGAGCATGGCTCCGGCGTGCAGGGCGCAGGCCTGCCAGTAGGATCCGGAAAGTTCGAGCAGCCGTCCGGGATCGTCATCTGCGTCCATTGCGTCCTCCTCTGGGGCGTTTATCCGGTGCGGGGGCTTCTAGCGGGTCGTTTCCGGCATCTCCGGCGTCTCCGGCTGGGGCAGGGCCAGGGTGACGGTGGTCATTCCCGTTTCGTCGGAGGTCTCCATGCGGGCGAAACCGCCGTGGGTTTCGGCCATAAGGCGCGTGGAATACGCGCCGAGCCCGGTGCCGCCCCTCTTGCCCGAGGTGGCGAACTTCCCGAAAAACCGGGAGCGGATGTCCGGCGGCACCACGCCGTGGTTGGCGACGACCACCAGGGCCGGATTGCCCGAACGCAGGTCCACGGACACCGCGGCATCATCGGGCGAGGCTTCCAGGGCGTTTCTGAGGCAGTTGGCGAGCATGGTGTAAAAAAGCAGCTTTTCCACGCAGATCACGACCGGCTCCGCACCGGTGTCGGGCCTGCCGTCCACGGTCAGGACGAAGGCGTTGCGCCGGTAGACCGCCAGGGCCGCAAGCTCCACGAACAGCCGCCGCGCCACGGCCGCCGCGTCCACGGGCTCGGCGCGCAGCACGTACGTCCCCCGCTCCATCTTGAACAGGTCGAGGGACAGGTTGATCATGGAGAGCATCTTGAAGCCGTTTTCCTCGATGAGCTTGAGGAACAGGGCCTGCTGGTCGCTCAATCCCCCCTCCTCGAGGATCACGGGCGGCAGGCCGATGATCCCGGTCAGCGGGGCCTTGAGGTCGTGGCGCATGATGTGGTCCACGTCCTCGCGCAGCTTGGCCGCCTCGGTCAGGGCCGCGTTCTGGCGGGCCAGGGATTCCCGGGCCCGGCGCAGCTCCAGGTGGTTTTTGACCCGCGCCCGGACCACGGCCCGGCTGGCCGGCTTGACGATGTAGTCCACCGCGCCGAGGGACAGCCCGAGCGCCTCGTCCTCCGGGGCGAAGCGGGCGGTGACGAAGATGACGGGAATGCAGGCCAGGGCCGCGTCGGCCTTGAGCCGGCGGCAGACCTCGTAGCCGTCCATGTCGGGCATGACCACGTCGAGGAGGATGATGTCCGGGACGAGGCGCGCGGCGAGCTCCAGGGCGTCGGCGCCGCTCGTGGCCACGTGCAGGTCGTGGCCTTCGCGCAGGAAATCCACCAGCACCCGGATGTTGGCCGGCACATCGTCCACGATGAGCACGGACGGCCGGCGGGCTTCGTCGCTCATGGGATCTTGGCGGAGGGAACTTCCAGCTCGAATTCTTGTTGGATGGCGGCGACGCTGTCGAAATCCTGTAAAAAGACGTCGAGGATGCGGGGGTCGAAATGGCTGCCCCGGCCGGCGCGCATGATCTCCAGGGATTTTTCGTTGGAAAACGCTTCCTTGTAGGGCCGCTTGCTGGTCAGGGCGTCGAAGACGTCGGCCACGGCGCAGATGCGGCCGTAAAGCGGGATGTCCTCGCCGGAAAGGCGTCTGGGATAGCCGGAGCCGTCCCATTTCTCGTGGTGGGACATGGCGATGATCTCGCCCACCCGCAGCAGCTCGAAATTGGATTCGCCGAGGATGCGCGCGCCGAAGATGGTGTGCTTTTGCATCACGACCCATTCTTCCGGCGTGAGCTTGGCGGGTTTTAAGAGAATGCTGTCCGGAATGCCGATCTTGCCGATGTCGTGCATGGGGCTGGCTTGCAGCACCAGGTCCACCTCGGCGTCGGGCAGCCCCAGCTTGTGCGCCAGCAGCGCGCAGTAGCGGCTCATGCGCTGGATGTGGTCGGCGGTTTCCTCGTCCTTGAACTCCGCGGCCGCCGCCAGCCGGTGGATGGTCTCCAGGTGGGCGGCCAGGATGGTGCGCTGGGATTCCTTGACGTTTTCCAGGGCCATCTGGAGCGCCGAGGTGCGCACGGCCACCATTTCCTCGAGCTCGGCCTGGTAGCGCTTCACCTCGTCCTGGGACTCCTTCATCTTGAGCAGCGAGCCCATGCGCACGCGCAGTTCCGTCAGGTCGATGGGCTTGGAGATGAAGTCGTTGGCCCCGGCTTCCACGGCCTTGAGCCG
>DQED01000289.1 GCA_003525525.1 Desulfovibrio sp. | reverse complement strand
CGCGTCGCCGAGCAGCACGGCGGGCACGTCGTCGTCCACGACGGCGGTGAACGCCAAGCCCTTCTGAGCGGCTTCGTGGGAAAAAACCGCGGCCACGCCGTCGAGGACGCGACGCATGTCCACTTCGCCGCGTTCGAGTACGAGCTTGCCCGCCTCGATCTTGGAAAAATCCAGCACGTCGTTGACCACGCCGAGGAGATGGGCGGCGGCTTCCTGGATGGAGCGCAGATGGCCGCGCTGGGGCTCGGAAGCAGGCCCGGCCAGCAGTTCCTCTGTCAGGCCGATGACGATGTTGAGCGGCGTGCGGATCTCGTGGCTCATGACGGCGAGGAACGCGCCCTTGGCCCTGCTTGCGTCCTCGGCGCGGTTTTTCTCGCGCTCCACGGCGTCCTGGCGTTTTTTCTCCTCGGTCACGTCCACGTAGGAAAACACCCGGCCGATGCAGGTCTCGCCCTGGACGATGGGACCGCTGCGGCGCTCGAGGAAGCGTCCGTCGCGAAGCGCGAGCACTGCCACGTCCTGGCGGCGGGGCTCGGCCATGAGCTTTTCATAGGCTGCCTCGCCCGCCTTGGGCGCGGCGAGCTTGCCGAGCACCAACGCCACGCGCCGGGGCCGCTCCAGCGCGAGCCAGTCCCCGGGCAGCCCCCACAGTTCCAGGAACCGGGCGTTGACGGCCAGGATTTCCCGGTCGCCGCCGAGGCCGACGCACAACACCCCTTCCGCCTTGGACTCCAGGATGGCCTTGTGCAGCGCCAGGGCGCGCTCCTGCCGGGACTCGGCGTCCTTGCGCGCCGCGACTTCGTCCGTGAGGCGCTCGTTGGCCTGGGCCAGCGCCGCGGTGCGCTCCTCCACACGTTTGGCCAGAAGCAGGCGGTTCTCCTCGACTTCGGCCTGGCTGCGGGCCAGGGACTCGCTCGTCTCCTTAAGCCGCATGGCCATGGCGTTGAACGCCATGGCCATGCGCCCCAGTGCGTCCCGGGAGCCCACGGGCAACGCGACGTCGAGCCGGCCCGCATGCACGGCCTCGAGGCCCCGGCGCATCTCGTCCACGGGATGCAGCACGAACAGGTGGAGCAGGAGGTTGAGCAGCGCGGCCAGAAGCAGGTAGGCCCCGATCACGGCCAGGGCGAACACGAACCACGTTTGCTGATTGAGCTCCGTGATTTCCCGCATGGAATAGCGCAGGCGCAGGTAGCCGAGGGTGTGCTCCCCGTCCGACACGGGCTCGACCAGGGAGGCGAGGACCTTGCCGTCCTCGTCGGTGGAGACCGAAAAAATACGCCGGCTCGGGAGCCCCAAGCCCCCGTCGTCGTCGGCCAGGGGGGCGGGCCGGACCTCGCCGGCCGTGGCCAGCAACTCCCCGCGCGCCCCGAAAAACGACGCTTCGACCACGCCGTCCACCCGCACGAGGCGGTTCATGATTTCCTGGGCCTTGCCGCGGGCGTCGTCGCCGTCCGGCATGGAGCCCAGGGATTCCAGGCGGTGGGCGGCCAGGGCCCCGAGCAGAAGCCGGGTTCTTTGCTGCGCGGCTTCCTGGCGGGTGCCCATGTAATAGGAGAGCACGCCGCCGAAGGCCGCGGCCGCGGCCAGGAAGGCGAGAAAGATTGCGAGGTTGATCTTGACCCGAAGGGAGGCTCCGCGCATGGGGAATATCCGGGATTGGCCGCGCGCGGCGCGGGTCGGGCCTGGCGGCGCGCGGCGCGGCGGCAGGCTGTTTCACTTTCTCGATTTGTTAAAAAGAAAACGTCCCGCCTGTCAAAGGCCGCACCCCCGGCTCACGGCGAAATCACCCGGTTGGCGGCGTAATAGCTCGTGCGCCAGTAGGGAGCCATGAGGCTGTCCTCGCGCACCCGGCCGCCCGGGGAGGGGCTGTGGATGAAGCCGCCGTGGCCGTCGAAAATGCCCACATGCAGGCTCGAGGATTTGGCCGAGGGCATGAAAAAGATCAGGTCGCCCGGCCGCAGGTCGGCCTTGGATACCGGCCGGCCGACGTGGAGCTGGTCGTCCGTGCGCCGGGGCAGGCGCACGCCGTGGCGCGCGTAGACCCACTGGACGAAACCGGAACAGTCGAAGCCCGTGTTGGGCGACTGCCCGGCGCTGCGGTAGGGCACGCCGATCTGGGAGCGGGCCGTGTCCACCACCGTGCCCCGCCCGGGGGCCAGGGGCGACGGCTCGCGGCCGCCTCCGGAAAAGGCGCAGCCGCCGAGGATGAGCCCGAGACTCGCCAGCAGTGCGAAGCGGATGACTGCCTGCATGCTCCGATCCTCCGACCGGCACCATGCAACCGGCGTGCCCGGGCGCCCGGCCTCGGCCGACGCGGCAAGGCGAGGGACTTGCGCGCCGCCGTCGATGCGTCGCCATTTCCTCCCGCAACCGAACGCTCTTTCTTGCTACCGAAAAAATACGACGATCGTTTGGCCGGTTTTCCCAAACCCGTCCCCTCCGGAAACCGGCTCCCCGGCCGTGGCGGCGTCATGAATTTTTAACAAAATCGGCAAGTTCGTCTCGCATCTCCCCGCCGCGACGTCCCCCGCGCGAACGCGCGCCGCCGTTGCCAACTACGGCAAGTTTCCCTTTGTTTTTTGTCGGATTTTTTCGTAAGAACTCTGTTCCATGGCTCACTTGTGTCTTTCCGACGTCAGCGTCCACTTCGGAGGCCTGCAAGCCCTCACGGAAGTGTCCTTCGATCTGCGCCCGGGCGAGATCCTGAGCCTCATTGGCCCCAACGGCGCGGGCAANNTGCATCACCGGCTTCTACAAGCCGAGCGAGGGGCGTCTCATCCTGGCAAAGGGCCGCGCCCCCACGCCCGACGAGATCGCCGAAGTGACCCGCATCGGCGAGCGTTCGCTCACCGGCCGCGACGCTGGCGTCTATCTGCTGGAGCGCATGCCGGACTACCTCGTCTCCGGCGAGGCGCATGTGGCCCGCACCTTCCAGAACATCCGCCTGTTCACGGCCATGACCGCGCTCGAAAACGTCATGGTCGCCCGGCACTGCCGCACGCGCGCCTCGGTGCTCGGCGCGGTGCTGCGCTCGCCTTCCCAGCGGCGCGAGGAACGGGCGGTGCGCGAACGGGCCGTGGAGGCCCTGGCCTTCGTGGGCCTCGACGGCCACGCCGACACCGTGGCGAAGAATCTGCCCTACGGCCTGCAGCGCCGGCTGGAGATCGCCCGGGCGCTGGGCTCGGATCCGAAAACCCTGCTCCTCGACGAACCGGCCGCCGGGCTCAACCCGTCGGAAAGCCGGGAGCTCATGGAGACCATCGCCCGCATCGCCGCCACGGGCAAAAACGTGCTCCTGGTCGAGCACGACATGAGCGTGGTGATGAACGTCAGCCACCGCCTGGTGGTCCTCGACCACGGGGTGTGCATCTGCCAGGGCAGCCCGGACGAGGTCCGGGCCAACCCGCAGGTCATCGAAGCCTACCTGGGCTCCGAAGCCGACGGGTGACGGCGCAGCCGCGAATACGCCCGCATGGCCGCACCGTCGCGGCAAGGGGGGCGAGACCAAGGACACAGGAGGTTTGCGGAACATGAAGACGAGAAGCATCATCCTCACGGCCCTGGCCATTTGTCTCGCCATGGCCGGAACGGCCACGGCCAAGACCCTCAAAATCGGCAGTCTGAGCCCCTTGACCGGCTCCTACGCCGCCGACGGCAACGACATCGCCAACGGCACGCGCGCGGCCATCGCCGCCATCGAAAAGGAAGGCGGCATCCCGGGCTACGACAAGATCGAGCTGTTCGCCGAGGACACCGCCTGCGATCCCCGCCAGGCCGTGGCCGCCGCCAA
>DQED01000384.1 GCA_003525525.1 Desulfovibrio sp. | reverse complement strand
GCCTCGTCGGCCAGCCGGCGCACCCGGTCGCGCAGGGCGAGCGCCGCCGCCTTCTGCCCGGAAAGCCGTCCCAGGGCCTCGATGCGCCGTGCCTCCAGGGCTGGGCGACCGGAGACGTACGGCCACAGCGCAAGCCCCCCGGCCGTCAGGACGAGCAGGCCCGCGGTCATGGCGAAAAACATCCAACGCCGGTAGGTGAACACCCGCCGCACGCCGTTGCCGTTGCGCAAGTAGATTTCGAGTTCGCGTTCCAGCATGCGTCAAGACCCGGCCCGGGCGGCTCCCGGACGCCGGCCCGCCGCAACGGGCGGGAAGGATGCGGCACGGGCGGGCACTACCCGAAAAGCCAGAGGAAAAGGTCGGACCAGCCGAAGCTGCCGGAATACTCCTGCCCGTTGACCGTGGCCGAAGCCGAGACCGTCTTCGATCCGGAGTCCAGGCTCGCCGACCAGTCGACCGTGGTCGCCCCGCTTGTCAGCGAACCGCTGGTCGAGCCCGAGGCGATGCCGTTGCCCGAAACCGTGCCGCTGCTCCACGGCGTGCTCCAGGAAAACGACGCCGCCTGCGCGGAAAGCGGTCCCGCGCAAAACGCCGCGACGGCAAGCAACAGAGCCAGTCGTTTCATATCCGCCTCCCCGCGATCGCGGCCGGGCACCGAACCGTCGCCGCAACCGCCGCCTGGCGCCCGGGCCAGGCAAGTCCTTTTTTTGGCTATAGGACGCCTGTCGCGCCTGTCAACCGTCGCGCCCGCGCCTGCGCGCGACGCCACGCGGTTTGCGTCGATCGGATTTACACGGCACGCAGTCTTGTTTATCGTCGTCGGACGATCCGCCTTTTCACATCAACCGAGCTTTTCCCGGGAGCCCCCATGCCCCAGTCCGACATCCTTCTCGAAGCCGGAACCAACGAACTGGATGTCATCGAATTCTACATCGACGAAGGCCCCGGGCGCGGCCGTTCCACCTTCGGCGTCAACGTGGCCAAGGTTCTCGAAGTCATCGAAAGCCCGGGGCTTGCGCCCCTGCCCGGCGCGCCGCATCCCTGCTTCATGGGCACCATTCCCCTGCGCGGCCTGGTGCTGCCCGTGCTCGACCTGGCCGTCTGGCTCGATATCCCCCGTGTGCGCCAGAAAAACGAAGTCATCCTCGTCACGCGCTTCAACGAGCGCACCACCGGGTTTCTCGCCACGGGCGTGACGCTTATCCACCGGGTCCAATGGCGTGACGTGGAGCCGCCGCACCCGGCCCTGGCCAGGCTCGCGGGCAATTGCATCACCGGGCTTTTGCGCCTGGAGGACCGCTTCATCCAGCTGCTGGACCTGGAAAAAATCATTCTCGAACTCGACGGCACGCTGGCCGAGGAAGCGTCCATGCCCGCGCCGTCCGAACGCGTGCTGCGGGCGCTGGTCGTCGAGGATTCCGGCATCATGCGCCAGATGGTGCGCGACCGCCTGGAGGAGGCCAATTTCGAGGTGACGCTCGCCGGCAACGGCCAGCAGGCGCTCGACATCCTGCGCGATCCCGAACGGAAGCCGCCGGACATCGTGGTCTCCGACATCGAAATGCCGCTCCTGGACGGCTACACATTGACGAAAAAGATCAAGGCAGACCCGCGGTTGGCCGCCACGCCCGTGGTGCTGTTCTCCTCCCTCGTCACCGACGAACTGCGTCACAGGGGGCTCTCCGTCGGCGCGGACGGACAGATCTCGAAACCCCAGTTCGCCGACCTGGCCAGCCTCGCCCTGTCGCTGATCGCGTCCCGGGGCCGGCGCGGCGAGGACGCGACCGCGCCCCGGGACGCGTAACGGCCCGAACTCTTCCACCGAGAAGGCGGATTTTGCCCATGAAGCTGCGACCCGACATCCCGGACGTCCTCTACAAACGCTCCCTGTTCTCCTGGGTGTGGACCAGCAACCTGAAGCTCCAGGGCATCCTTCTGGTCATCATCGTCGTCACGGTGGCCGTGCGCGTGCTGCCCCTCGAGATGCAAAAAAAGATCATCAACCAGGCCATCGGGCTCAAGCGCCTGGACCTGCTGCTCATGTACTGCGGCTACTACCTGGCCTGCGTGGTCGCCGCCTCGGGGCTCAAGCTCGCGATAAACGCGTTGCAGAACTACATCGGCCAGCAGTCCCTGACCGATTTGCGCAAAAAACTCTACGCCCACATCCTCACGCTCCCCATGTCCTTTTTCCGCAAGGCCTCGCCCGGCATGGTCGTCTCCTCGCTGATCTCCGAGGTGGCCAACACCGGCGAATTCGTGGGCCAGGCCATCGCCGTGCCCGTGACCAACCTGCTCACGCTGCTGGCCTTCGCCGGCTACCTCTTCTACCTCAACCCGCTGATGGCCATCATCAGCATGGCGCTCTACCCCATCGCCATCCTGGTGATCCCGGCCCTGCAACGCCGGGCCAACGCCGCCAACAAGGAGCGCGTGGACACCGGGCGCAAGCTCTCGACGCTCATTGGCGAAACCATCTCCGGCATCCACGAAATCCACGCCAACGCCAGCTTCCGCCTGGAAAACAAGCGCTTCGGCGCCTGGGCCGAGAAGCTCTTCCGCGTGCGCGTGGTCTGGAACCTCTACAAGTTCACCATCAAGGTCTCCAACAACTTCTTCCAGAACCTCGGGCCGTTCGTGCTCTTCCTGGTCGGCGGCTACCTGGCGATAAACGGCCGCTTCGACCTCGGCGCGCTGGTCGCCTTCCTCTCGGCCAACGAAAAGCTCTACGACCCCTGGAAGGAGCTCATGGACTTCTACCAGACCTACCAGGACGCCTCGGTGAGCTACGGCCGGATCATGGAGTATTTCCAGGGCGACGCGGAATTCCTGGCCGAACCCGAAGAGCCCCGGCCGTCCGTGTCCCTGGACGGGGCGGTCGCGGCCAGGGACCTCGTCCTCGAGGTGCCGGGCGGCATCCAGCTCCTTAAGGGCGTGTCCCTGGACATCGCGCCNNGGCCCTGGTCGGCTTTTCCGGCTCGGGCAAGTCCACGCTGGCCCTGTGCCTGTGCCAGATCCTCAAGCATACCGCAGGCACGGCCAAGCTTTCGGGCCTGGACATCGACGCCCTGCCCAAGTCCGACATCGCGGACAACATCGGCGTGGTCTCCCAGCACCCCTTCATTTTCGAGGGCTCCATCAAGGACAACCTGCTCTATTCGATCAACGCCCGGCGCGAGGCGCACGGCGTGGACGGCGAGCAGGGGCTGCCGTCGCTCGACGAGATCATCGCCGTGGTGCAGCAGGTGGGGCTTTTCGCCGACATCCTGCGCTTCGCCCTCAATTCGGTCTTCAAGGAGGGCAAGAAGGAGCACCTTGTCAAGAAGGTGGTGCGGGTGCGCGAGGCCTACCATGCCGGGCACGGCGAATCCCTGGCCGGCACGGTGGAATTTTTCGACCCCACCCGCTACCTCTACTACAGCTCCGTGGCCGAGAACCTGATTTTCGGCACGCCGCGCCTGCCCGAATTCGAACCGGACAAGCTCACGGGCAACGCGTTCTTCATCAATTTCCTGCACGAGGCCGGGCTCAAGATGCTGCTCATGCAGACCGGCGCGGAACTGACCAGCCGCACGGTGGACATCTTGAAGGACGTGCCCTCCCCGGACGCGACCTTCTTCGAGCAGACGCCCATCATGGCCGAGGAGTTCGATGCCTACCGCGACCTGGCCTTCCGGCTCGGCCGGGTGCGGCTGCACAAGCTCTCGCCGGACGACGAGCGGCTGCTTTTGACGCTTGCGCTGCGCTTCACGCCCGGCATCCACTCCATCGTGACCCTCTCGCCCATCCTGGAGGGGCTGCTGCTTTCGGGCCGGGCCATGTTCGCCGATCGCGTGGCCACGGACATGCCGGGCGCGGTGACGTTTTTCCGGCGCGAGGATTACCTCTATCCCATGACCGTCATGGACAACATCCTGTTCGGGCGCGTGCGGACCACGAGCCCCAAGGTGCTCGACCAGATCCAGAAGACCATCGTCAGCCTGCTGATCGAAGAGGACATGCTGGAGCGCATCCTGGAGATCGGCCTGGACTTCCAGGTGGGCTCGAGCGGCGACCGCCTCTCGGGCGGGCAGCGGCAGAAGGTGGCGCTCGCCCGGGCGTTTCTCAAGGAGCCGCCCATCCTCATCCTGGACGAGGCCACGGCGGCGCTCGACAACGCCTCCCAGACGCGCATCCAGAACCTGCTCGAAAACAAGTGGCGGGGCAGTTCCACGGTCATCGCCGTGGTCCACCGCCTGGACACCATCACGAACTACGACAAGGTGGCCGTGATGAAAGCCGGCCGCATCGTCGAGGCCGGCGGCTATGCCGAGCTTATGGGAAAAAAGGGGATGCTCTATGAGCTTGTCCACGGATCAGCCCCAGCCAGGGCTTAAAAGCTGCGGCTTCAACGACTGTCTGGACATTTTGCGCGAACTGCCGATCCTAAGCGGCGTCCCGCTCGACGTGGTCAAGGTGCTCGCCTACCTGTCGGGCCGGGAGAGCTTCGACGCGGGCGAGGCGCTGTGCGAGCAGGGCGAGGCGCTGGACCGCTGTTTCTATGTGCTTTCGGGCGAGGTGGAGATGGCGCGCCAGCTGGACGCCTGCGCCGTGGGCCTGCCGCGCCGGGGCAAGGGCTATTTTTTCGGCGGGCTCGGGCTGCTCGCCCCGGCCAAGGCGCTTTTCGCCGTGCGCGCGGTCACGGACACGGAGTGCCTGGTGCTGACCAAGGAGAAATTCCAGAAGACGGCCGAGCGCTTCCCGGACATCTGGCCGAAGATCCTCGGCAACGTGGTCGGCCACGTCTTCCGCTGGGAAGAGGCGTTCCTCGCCGCCCACGCCGAGGAATGCGCCACGACCGGGGAAATGGGCCTGAGTTTGTTCTAGTCTTCGCCCGCGGCCTTTTCCGTCACGAACACCACGGAGTTGTACCGCAGGAATCCCGCTTTTTCGCCGGCCCTCCAGGCGGCATCGTACAGGGCGTGCATGTCGCCGTCGATGATGCCCGGCATCTCCGAGGGCTTGTAAAAGGCCACGTGGGTCGCGACATGGGTCGGTTGGCCGCGCGAGGTGAGGCGCGGGGACAGGTCGTCACCGAAATCCGTGACCACGAGGGAACCGCCCTGGCGCACCGGGTCGCCGTGGTGCACCGGCGGCAGCAGGTCCACCCGCGCGCCGTCCGTGAAGCACACGCGCGGCGTGGTCAGATGCCCCTCGTGCACGGGCACCGTGAACACGTGCCGCCCGCCCGGGGCCAGCACCCGCCAGACCTCGTCGAAGGCCCGCCAGGGATCGGCGACATGCTCGAAAATGTCCTGGGTGACGACGAGGTCGAAAGACGCGGCGGCAAAGCTCAGGCGCTCCAGGTCCTCGCAGCGCAAGCCCGCCTGGGTGCACGAACCAGGCGCGGCGAGCTCCGGCACGTATTCCGAACAGGCATACTGCGGCAGGCAGCGCAGCACGTCATGGAGGGGGCCGGCGGCCTGGGCCTCGAACACCCGCCAGTCCCACATGGCGGACAGGGCCCGGGGCAGCGTGGCGCAATCGGGTCCGGCGGCCAGATGGGCGATCACCCGGGCGAGGTCGCGGGTGCGGCGGCTGGCCTTGCACGCCGAGCAGCGCGTCTCGCGCAGGCTGTGCCCCGGCC
>DQED01000376.1 GCA_003525525.1 Desulfovibrio sp. | reverse complement strand
ATGGCCGTGGCCGTCTCGCCGGCGTGCTGGCGCTGCAGGTCCGCGCCCTCCTTGGACTGGTCGACCTGGGAGGCGAGTTCCGAGGAAGCCTGGGCCACGGCGCGGGCCACGTCCTCGATGCGCGACGCGGCGTCGAGCTTGCCCTGGCGCTGGGCCTCGGCCGCCTGTCTTCGCGCCTCCTCGGCCTCGGCCACGGCCTTGCGCGCGCGTTCCGCCTCGGCGGCGGCTTCCTGCGACTTGCCTTCGGCCTGGGCGATCATGCGCTTGAGGTTGTCGACCATGCGCGTGAGCGCCTTGGCGAGCACGCCCGTTTCGTCGGTCTGTTTGATGGACAGCGTATGGGAGAAATCGCCTTCGGCCACCTTTTCGGCAAAATCCGCCGCATGTTTGAGCGGGCGCACGAGACTCGAGGCGAACAGCCACAACACGCCGAGCGCCAGCGCCGTGACGCCGAGTCCGACGCCGACCTGCCACATGGCGTTTTCACGGTTGCGCTGCGTCAACTGGCCGTCGAGCGCCTTGCGTTCGGCCAGGGCGATGTCGGGATGCACGCGGATGAGCACGGCCCAAGGGCGGTCCGTGCGGCCGAGCGTGATGGGAGCCAGAGCCCGGTAGACGCCCGTGACCGGGCTGACGTCGAGCATCGCCTTGCCGGCTTTCACGTTCTGGCTGATGCTTTCCCAATCCTTGACGATCGTCTTCAGCGGCTGGCCGATGGCTTCGGGATGTTCGCTGCTGGCGACCACGAGGCCGATGTGGCTGATGATGGTCACGTCGCCCTTGCCTTCATAGAGGCTCGTGTCCACCTTCTTGGCCAGATCCTGCAGGAAGTTGAGCCGCAGGTCCGTGCCCGCCAGGCCCAGGTACTTGCCGTTTTCCTTGATGGGCGCATTGAGCGTGGCCAGCCAGTCCTTCTTGCCCTGGATGATGTAGGGCAGCGGGTCGAGGGCGATTTCCTTGCCCGTTTCCCGCGAGCCGATATACCAGCCCCCCTTGCCCACGCCGTTGTCGTTGACTTCCCGGCTTTCGTAATCCGCCAGCGCCTGACGGGCGATCTTGCCGTTGGCGTCGCGGTTCCAGTAGGGAATGAAGCGGCCCGTGGCGTCGTAGCCGGCGTCGGTCTTGCCCGCGAATTCCTTGTCGCGGCCGTCCAGGGCATCGGGTTCCCAGGCCGAATAGGCGCCCAGGAAGCGCGGGTTGTTCTCGAGCACCTTGTGCAGAATGTCGTTGAGGATGTCGCGCGACGGATTCGGAATCCCGTCCTTGGCGGCAAGCCGGGCCATGTGTTCGCGCACGACCTCGAACACCTTGGACATGGTCCGGGCGGTGACGAGGTTGTCTTCCAGGGCGCTTTGCACGACAGCGGCCTGGTTGGCCGCAAGCGTCGCCAGGTTGCGCTTCGCCTCCTGTTCGAGCAGGTCGCCCACGCGTTTCGAGACAAAATCCTGGGACTTGCTTGACGTATACAGGTTATACCCGACAAGAGCCGCGGCGGTCGCCAACAAGCAACTCCCTGCAAGAAGAAGAATTTTCGTCTGGATTGATCTGAGTTGCATACACTTTCCCCTCTGCCGAACAAAGCTGTCTACCGATTAACACGAACGTTACGCCGCCAAAGCCATTATGCAACAGGGCCCACTACCACTTCAATGCAGACATGATGCAGCATCCGTTCTCATCAAAACCAAGGGGTGATGACAGTGGATTCTGTACGAATACCACCGGGATTCCCACTTCGCAATCTCGAATCGCATGGTCGGGTTTCCACCGTATCCCGGCGGGGGCGGACGGAATGACACGCGGCGCGGGGCAGCGGCAAGCGCCGTTTCCACCACGGAAGCCCAATAAAGAGCGCCGGACCAAGGGCCCGGCGCTCCGTTTCTTGACGCGGGATTCCTCATGGAACCCCAAACTTCCGTTTTGCAGGGCGCCCCGACGAACGGAAAGCGGCGGCGCGCCCGCCGGCCCCGCCCCCCCCCTACTTCGCCGCGCTGTCCCCCTGCATGCCCTGCAGCAGCTGCGGACAGAACCACAATTCCTTTGCCGTGGCCGAGCGGCCGGCCGGCACGAAGACCGCGCCATCCTGGTAGGTCAGCGGCCCGGCATAGAGGTCGATCCTGCCCGCCCCCAGGTCCGCGATGAAATGGTCCAGGGCCTTTTTGTCCTCCGCGGCGAGGCCCGGGCCGGGCTCGAAGCCCACGGCGCTTTTGTCCGGGTCGTTGAGGGCCGCGAAATCGGGCGACAGCCAGGTGAAGGACGGCTTCCAGGTTCCGGCGGCAACGTCCCTGGCCACGGCGAGAAACGGCGGCCCCCAGTTGAAGTACGGCACGCCGAGGCAGGCCTCCGGGGCCAGACGGCAGGCCGGCCGGTACACGTAGGGCAGGGCGTGGACGTCGGCCCCGGCCTTGCGCCGCGCCGCGGCCACGACCAGCGCCTCCGGGGCGTCGAGGCCCGAAATCAGCACATCGTAGCCCTGGTCGAAAAACGCTCCGGCCATCTGGTTGGGGTCGGCCGTCACCCCGGGAATGTTGAACCAGAAGCCGATCCAGCCGACCTTGAACGCGAGGTCTTCGGGCTTTTTGCCGCGCACGCGCTCCCAGGCGTAGCGCGCGCCGAGGTAGGCGGCGTTGGCCACGCGGCGGGTCTCGGCGTTCACGAGCGGCCCCAGGTAGCCGATCTTCCCGGTCCTGGTCGTCATGGCCGCGGCGAACCCGGCCATCATCTTGGCGTATTCGATCTTGGCGAACAGGTTGCCCAGGTTTTTCGGGGCATCGCCCCGCAGCACGTCGTCGCCGGAGACGTGGACGAACGCGATGTCCGGATGCCTGGCCGCGGCTTCGAGAACGCCGTCGCGCATGTCGTCGGAGCCGGCAAGGATCAGCCGCGCCCCCTTGGCGGCCATGTCGTCCACGACCTGGGGGATGGTCATGCCCGGGCGGTCGGCCGGGTTGACCTTGTCGAGGTAGAGCATCTTCGCCCCCGGGAGACGGGCCTCGACGTACTTGCCGCCCTCGTACTGGGCCTGGCTGTAGCCTTTGTCGTTGTAGGGGCCGACGAGCAGCAGCCCGAAGGTCAACGGTCCGCCGGCGGCAAGGCCATTGCCGGCAATACACAGGCACAGCGCAAGGACGGCCGGAACGAAACGGATGCGGCGCATAGGGCTCCCCCTGAATTTCTGCGATTCCCGGCGGCACTCTACAAGAACCGGTGCGGTTGCGCCAGCGACGGGGGCGCGCCGTCAGGCCTTGATCGTCAGCCCGCGCGCGGCGAGCAGCGCCGCCGCGCCCCAGGCCGCCAGCAGAAAGCAGACGCCCC
>DQED01000343.1 GCA_003525525.1 Desulfovibrio sp. | reverse complement strand
GGCCTGTCCGTGGGCATCGGCTTCGGGCTCAAGGACATCGTCAACAACTTCGTCAGCGGACTCATCATCATGTTCGGCGGCGCGGTGAAAAAGGGGGACATCATCCAACAGGGCAAGAACATCGGCGAAGTGGTGGACCTGTCCGTGCGCAACACCATCATGCGCACCCTGGACAACACCACGGTCATCATCCCCAATGCCAGCTTCCTGCGCGGCGAGATCGTGAACCTGAGCTATCAGGACGCCACGCTGCGTCTGACCGTCCCCGTGACCGTGGCCCCGGGCACCAAGCCCAAAAAGGTGCGCAAGATCCTGCTCGCCATCGCCAAGGAGCATCCCGACGTGCTCAAGCAGCCGGCCCCGGAGGTGCTCATGAACGCGTTCAGCCGCCTGGGTCTGGAATTCGACCTCCACGTCTGGATCGACAACTTCATGAAGAAGTTCCAGGTCCAGTCCGAACTGGCCGCGGCCATCGACAGGGAGTTTCAGGAGAACAAGATCCTCCTGGCCTTCCAGAGCGTGAAAGTGAAGTACAAGCCCAAGGGCAGCGAGGCCATGCAGCTCGAAGCCATGCGCGAGGAACTGCGCGCCAAGCGCGCCCTGGTGCTCGGCAAGACCCGCCGGCTGCGCCGCACCCATGCCAGGCTCCGCTGGCCTGCCGCGCCGGCAGCAGCGACGGAGGAGGAATAGATGCGACGCGCCCTCTGGTTCGTCCTGGCCCTGGCCTGG
The DNA here is from genome assembly GCA_003525525.1 of Desulfovibrio sp. GTDB lineage: Bacteria > Desulfobacterota > Desulfovibrionia > Desulfovibrionales > Desulfovibrionaceae > Solidesulfovibrio. The sequence continues at coordinate 8,885 of DQED01000343.1, read as the reverse complement.
CTCGGGGGAGGCGCATGCGCCGCCTGGGGCCAGACGGCGCCGGAAGCGCCGCAGCCCCAAGCGAAGCGCCACGTGCATGTCGGCGTCTACGTCGCGCCGCCCTTTCTGGAACGGACCAACGCCGGGCACTACCACGGCATGGCGCTCGCCCTGTGGCACGACATCGCCGAGGACACGGGCCTGGCCTACGACGTGCGCGAATTCGGCCTCGAAGACCTGCTGCGGGCCATCGAGAGGGGGGAAGTGGACGTCGGCGTGTCGGCGTTGTCCATCACTCCGGAGCGCGAGAGCATGATGGATTTCTCGCAGCCCTATTACTACACCGGGCTCGGCATCGCCGTGCCGGCCCGCAACGCCCTGGTCCGCATCGAGGCGACGCTCGGGCGGGTGCTTTCCGAAAAGGTGCTGGCCTATGTCGGGTCGCTGCTGGCGCTGCTTTTTGTGGTGGGCGCGGTGGTCTGGGCGGTGGAGCGCCGGCGCAATCCCGAGCATTTCCGGCCGGGACGCAGGGGCCTTGGCGACGGGCTGTGGTGGTCGGCCGTGACCATGACCTCGGTCGGCTACGGCGACAAGACGCCCAAGACCCTGCTCGGCCGCTCCGTGGCCCTGGTCTGGATGTTCGTTTCCGTGGCGCTGCTCGCCTCCTTCACCGCGGGCATCACGTCGCTTCTGACCGTGGAAACCCTGGGCGGCTCGGTGCGCGGCCCGGACGATTTGCAGCACGTGCGCGTGGGCGTGCTGCGCGACGCCTCCGCCGCCGAAGAACTCACGGCCACGCATATCGGCCATCTCGTGTACGAGACCCTGGAGGACGGTCTGCGCGCCCTCGTCGCCGGCGAGATCGAGGCCTTCGTGCACGACAGGCCCGTTCTGCTTTACTTCCAGGCGCACGAACAGGCCGGGCGCATACAGGTGCTGCCGGGATTTTTCGATCCCCAACTCTATGGATTCGCCTTTCCCCCGGGGTCGACGCTGCGCAAGACGGTCAATATCGCCCTGTTGCGGCGCTTGGAAGACTATGCCTACCGCCGGCGTGTGTTCGGGCCTTACCTGGGCAAAGCGGGCGTCCATTGACGCGCGCAAGGGGCACGGAACCGTCAGCGTCCCGCCGCTGCATCACCGCTTGGAGGCAGGAACGTGACAATACGTCCAGCCTCCTTGACTTTATGAATGGAATAGGGGATTTGGTGAAAGTTCCCCCCAATAGCGAGGCGTAAGCGTCAGCCGGGCAGGCACAATCCGGACGACCTTTGCCGAGAGGAGAGCGCATCCATGCTCGTCGTCTTTTATCATAGCGTCCCTCGTTTAGGCCGATCGTCGCTCGTTCTGGCGTCGGCGCTCTTCCTCTTTGCCCTGGGCGGGTGCGACAGGGGCAAGCCCAAGGCCGAGCCGCCCACGCCCGTGGAGGTGACCGTCTACGAGGCCAAGGCGACCACCGCGCCCCTGGCCGTGGACGGCATCGGCCACGTCTACGCCCTGACCACCATCAACGTCCGGGCGCAGGTGTCCGGCGTGCTCAAGGAAACGTATTTCTCCGAGGGCGACCTCGTGCAGAAAGGCCAGCCGCTCCTGCTCATCGACCCCGATTCCTACAAGGCCGCCCTGGACGAGGCCGTGAGCACCCTGGCCCGCGACCGGGCCATCGCCGCCCAGGCCAAGCGCGACTGGCTGCGCTACAAGGATCTCGTGGCCCAGGCCGTCATCAGCCAGGAAGACTACGAGCAAAAGCGCACCGCCTACCAGCAGGACCTGGAGCAGGTGCGCGTGGACGAGGCGAGCGTGGTCAAGGCCAAGGTCAACCTCGGCTACTGCTATATAAGCGCCCCCTGCACCGGCGTGGTCGGCCTGCAGCAGTACAAGACCGGCAACCTGATCAAGTCCGAGGACTACGTCATCGTCACCATCAACCAGATCGAGCCCATCAACGTCCAGTTCGCCGTGGCCGAAAAATACCTGCCCGACATCCGCGCCTACGCCGGCAAGGGCACCCTCGCCGTGGAAGCCCGCTATCCGGGCCACCCGGAAAAGGCCTCCAAGGGCAAGCTCACGGTCATCAACAACACCGTGGACGTGAATTCCGGCACCATCACCCTGCAGGGCGAGTTTCCCAACACCGACCGCTTCCTCTGGCCCGGCCAGTTCGTGGACGCCTCGGTGGTCCTGGCTGATACCGCCGACACCATCCTCGTGCCCTCGAGCGCCGTGGCCGAGACCCAGGACGGTTCGTCGGTGTTCATCGCCAAGCCGGACAACACCGTGGAGGTCCGCCGTATCACCCCCGGCCGCAAGATCGGCGCCGAGACCGTCGTCGAAAAAGGCGTTTCCCCCGGGGACAAGGTCATCACCTCGGCGCAGATCAAGCTGTTTCCGGGCGTGCCGGTCAAGATCGTGGACGCGCAGGCCTACAAGGAAGGTCCCGTGTCCCCGGCAGCCGTGGCCGGCAAGGACAAGTCGGCGCTGAGTCCGGGCAGCCAGGACCAGGGGAAGTGACATGACCGACCTTTTTATCAAGCGTCCGGTCGCAACGACGCTGCTCATGGCCGCGCTGGTCTTTTTCGGCGTGGTTTCCTACTTTTCGCTGCCCATCAGCGAAATGCCGAGCATCGACTTCCCCACGATCCAGGTGACGGCCTCCCTGCCCGGCGCCGACCCCCAGACCATGGCCTCGGCCGTGGCCACGCCCCTCGAGCGCCAGTTCACCTCCATCTCGGGCCTGCAGTCCATGAGCTCGAGCAATTCGCTCGGCACCACGACCATCACGCTCCAGTTCGACCTCTCGCGCAACATCGACGGCGCGGGAACGGACGTGCTGACCTACATCAACGCCGCCCAGGGCAGTCTGCCGAGCACCATGCCCGCGCCGCCGACCTTCCAGAAGGTCAACCCGGCGGACATGCCCATCATCTACATCCGCGTCTCCAGCGACACCATGCCGCTTTTCCGCGTCACCAACTACGCCAAGGTCTACATCGCCCAGCGCATCTCCATGATCAACGGCGTGGCGCAGGTGGCCGTCTACGGCGACCAGACCTATTCCCCCCGCGTCCAGGTCAACCCGGACAAGCTGGCTTCGCTCGGCATCGGCGTGGACGAAGTGGCCAGCGCCTTCAGCAATGAAACCGTGATGCTGCCCACGGGCTCCCTCTACGGCGTCGACAAGCTCTTCACCATCAAGGCGCAGGGCCAGCTCACCAGCGCCACGGCCTACAACCGACAGATCATCGCCTACCGCAACGGCAATCCCGTGCGCCTCCAGGACGTCGGCCACGCCATCGACTCGACGATCAACGACAAGAACGCCGCGTTTTTCGACCAACAGCAAGGCATCGTCATCGCGGTCAAGCGCGCCGCCGGCACCAACACCATCCAGCTCGTGCAGGCCATCCGAGCCATGATGCCCGGCATCGAGGCCACGCTGCCGCCCTCGGTGCACCTGGAATTCCTCTACGACCGCTCCCTGTCCATCAAGGCCGCCATCGACGACGTCCAGTTCACGCTGCTTTTGTCCATCTCCCTCGTCGTCATCGTGGTCTACATGTTCCTCAAAAACCTCCCGGCCACCATCATCGCGAGCCTGGCCCTGCCCACGGCGCTGATCGGCACGCTTTCGCTCATGGTCGCGTTCAATTTCTCCATCGACAACCTCTCGGCCATGGCCATCATCCTGGCCGTCGGCTTCGTCGTGGACGACGCCATCGTCATGATCGAGAACATCGTGCGCCACACCGAGATGGGCAAGAAGATCATGCAGGCGTCCCTCGACGGCGCGCGCCAGATCGGCTTCACCATCATTTCCATGACGTTGTCGCTGGCCGTGGTCTTTATTCCCATCATGTTCATGGCCGGCATCCTCGGCCGGGTGCTCAACGAAATGGCCGTGACCATCACGCTGTGCATCCTGGTCTCGGGCTTCGTCACGCTTTCGCTGACGCCGATGCTGTGCAGCCGCTTCCTCTCGGGCAAGATTTCCGAGTCCGGGCGCTTCTTCAAATGGTTCGAGCGCGGCTACGAGAAATCCCTGCACTTCGCCCTGCGCTGGCGCTTTTTCGTCATGATCCTGTCCATGGGCATCCTCGGCCTCACGTTCTGGTTGTTCACCATCATTCCCACGGGCTTCATCCCGGCCACGGACTCGGGCATCTTCTACGCCTTCGGCATGGCCGAGCAGAGCGCCTCCTTCGAAACCATGAAGGACCGCGTGCTCAAGGTCGGCCGCATCTTCATGGCCGATCCGGACGTGTTCAAGTTCATCGGCGTGGTCGGCGTCGGCGGCCCCAACACCTCCATGAACAACGCCGCCATGTTCCCGCTGCTCGCGCCCCTGGACAAACGCAAGCGCAGCGCCCAGCAGATCATCGACGACCTGCGGCCCAAGCTCGCCCAGCTGCCCGACATGTTCACCTTCATGTACAATCCGCCGTCCATCCAGATCGGCGGCAAGCAGACGAAAGCCCTCTACCAGTTCACGCTGCTCTCGCCCGACCCCGACGAACTCTACCCCGTGGCCCGCAAGATGGCCGGGGCCATGCGCAAGCTGCCGGAGATCACCGACGTCAACACCGACATGCAGATCGACGGGCCGCAGGTTTTCATCGACATCGACCGCGACAAGGCGCAGGCGCTCGGCATCACCGCCTCCTCCATCGAGACGGCGCTCATGACCGCCTACTCCGCCCGCCAGGTGACCAACCTCTACGGGGCCACCGACACCTACAAGGTCATCGTCGAGGTGCAGCCCGAGTACCAGCGCCGGCCGGACCTCCTCAACAAGCTCTACGTCAAGTCGAGCAACGTCGATTCCAAGGGCAACCCCATCATGGTGCCCCTAAACGGCCTGGTCAAAATGACCGAGGGCGTGGGGCCTCTCGTGGTCAACCACACCGGGCAGCTCACCTCGGTGACCATCTCGTTCAATACCGCCGGCAAGTACTCCCTGGGCCAGGCCGTGACCTCCATCCAGGCCCTGGCGAAAAAGGAATTGCCCACCAACATCAGCTACATCTTCGAGGGCCAGGCCACGGCCTTCCAGGAGTCCCTGGCCAGCGTGCCGTTCCTGCTTTTCCTGGCCATCATGATCATCTACCTCATCCTCGGCATCCTCTACGAGAGCTTCATCCACCCGATCACCATCCTGTCGGGCCTGCCTTCGGCGGCGCTCGGCGGGTTGGTCACGCTGCTCGTCTTCGGCCGCCAGCTCGACCTCTACGGCTTCATCGGCATCATCATGCTCATCGGCATCGTCAAGAAGAACTCGATCATGGTCATCGACTTCGCCATCGAGGCCGAGCGCGAGGGCAAGACGCCGTTCGACGCCGTGTTCGAGGGCTGCGTCGTGCGTTTTCGCCCCATCATGATGACTACGGTTGCGGCCATCGCCGGCATCTTCCCCATCGCGCTCGGCGTCGGCGCGGGCGGAGACGCCCGCCAGCCCCTGGGGCTGGTCGTAGCCGGCGGTCTCGTCATCTCCCAGCTGGTCACCCTCTACCTGACCCCGGTCTTCTACACCTACATGGACCAGCTTCAGACCTGGATCTCCGGGCATAAGGAAGAAAAGGAAAAGACGGCGTAGCGAGGGGAAAATCCCCCGGCGGCGGCAAGGGCAGGGTGGCCCGGGGCGCGAGGGGGAACGCCTTGCGACGTGAACGCGCGCCGTGACGGCATTGAACCGGCCGTCACGGCGCGCGATTTTTCAGGAAAAGCCCTTTTGCGGCAGGGCGCTGCAAGGCTTCGTTTCGCTGCCGCGCCGGCGAAGCGGCATTTCCGCAACGCGTCGCCCCGCACTCCGGCTCGTCCCGAACGGGCGACCGGGCCGCAGGGCGTTGGCCTGACGGGGAGGGGGACAGCTCGCGCGGGGGGCGCGGCGGACGCCGGGGCTTTCGCGCGTCCGCCGCGTCGCGTTTGCTACGGCAGGGGCACGGCCACGAGCAGCACCCATTTGTCGCCGAAGCGTTTTTCCGCGAATTCCTTGCCCAGCGCGGCCATGCCGGCCGGCGCGGAGATTTCCAGGCGGTGGACGCCGGTTCCGGGCGTGGCATGGTGGAAGAAGACGCGGCCGGACGGGTCGCGCACGACAAGGGCCACATGGTAGTAGAGCAGCCGGCCTTTGACGTCCTTGCTGAGCGCGGCGAGGGCCATCTCCCCGGGTCGCAGGCGCGAAAGCGCCTCTTTCCAGGCTGCGGCGTCGTGCAGGGGGAAGCCGCGCGTTTTCGCCGCGTCGATGTTCGCCGGATCGGGCAGGGGCGCGCCCGTGATCAGGATGCGCCGGGGCAGGTCTTCGCTGACGTTGAGAATCAGGTCGTAGCCGAAATCCCAATCCTCGCCCTGGCGGCTGCCGGGGCCGGAATCGCCCTTGCGGTCGCGTTTGACGGCGTCGAGCGGCAGGGGGCGGCGGAGCAGGGCGCGGGAGGCCGTGACCAGGAAGCCGCTGCAGTTGTAACCGGGCGCGGGGAACGTGGCGGCGGGGGCGGCGAAGAGCGTGTGGCGGCCGTCCGGGGCGTCCACGCCGTCGTCGCGGTAGGGCATGCCGGCAAGTGGGGCGAGCAGCGTTTCCGGGTCGGCGGCCGGTGCGGCAGCCGTGGCCTGGCCTGCGGCGAGCGCAAGCAGGAAGGCTGCCGCAACAAATTGACCGCGTCTGGAAAGCCGCGTAGTGTGAATAGGATAACCGGGCCGGAAAGGCTGGGGCCGTTTCCCGGACCAGGCCGGAACACCAGGGAATCTGCGCAGGAGGCGAAGGATGAAGTTCAACATCGAGATCAGGGGTTTCGGTCAGCGGGTGTTTTATTCCTATATTGAAAAGGAACTGGTCCGCGAAGCCAGGGAAACCAACCGGGAACGTTACATCGAGTACATCTTTCACGGAGCGGACAACAACATCCATTCCTCCGGCGAGGATCTCCTGGAAAGCAATCGGCCTGTTGTCTACATCATCGTGAACGAAAAAGAAAAGCTCAGGGTCAGCCTAAACAAGATCAATTGCGAGGTCAAGAGTCACCCGGCCAAGAAGATCTTTCAGCCCTACGTCAAGAACAGCCTGCTGTATTGTTTCGGTTACAACGAGGAATACATCCACACCTATTCCTTCAGCGACGTGGAAGAGATCGACATCGACAAGATCACGGCCCGCATCGTCGAGACGGAAGTTCCCAAGACCATCGAGAACAACGTCTGGATGCAGAAGGTCATCCACATCGAGAGCATGCTTTACGACGGCAAGGAGATCAAGCGGGAGGAGTTCCTTTCGCGGCCGCTGCCCACGGTGCTCGGGCCGGTCATCATCGATCTGGAGAATTGATTCCGTCGGCCGCTGGCCGATGCGTGCGTTCTTTCAGGCCCGGCGCTCCGGCGTCGGGCTTTTCTTTTGCGCCGCTTCCCTAAACAGCCATCTCTCTCGCCCGGGCGCATCGCCATAACGCCTGTCTGCCGCCGCCCCCCTTTCGGGGTGGTCCAGGAGGCATCCTTCCCCCATTATTATCTCACCCGCCTGTGACGGCGGGAGGGGCGTCCTCGGCCAGGGCGTTTTCGAGCAGCTTGTCGGCCAGGTCCTTGATGGTGCTGCGACGGGGGTCGAGGCCCAGCGACGCCGCCAGTTCCATGATCTTGTCGCCGGTTTTGACCGCGTGGCGTATCTTTTCGTAGTCCTGCATGGGCCGGGCCGTGCCTTTGCTTGCGTCGCGTCCGCCGATCGGACCGCGGCTTTGCGAAATGATAGCCGCTTGCCCGGCCGGGCGCAACCGCGCACGGCGTCAGTTCTTGACGATGCGCGTGATGTCGTCTGTGGACACGTTCAGGGGGTGCTCGAAGCAGATGCCGAATTCGTTGTCGCGAAGCCAGCGCACGACGCCGGACTGGTAGTGGGCGAGTTCGCCGAAGGGCTGGAGCTGGGGGTTGAACAACACCCGCTGGCCGAGGCTCACGCGCACGGGCAGGTCGTCGTCGCAGCGCAGCCGTGCGCCGCGCCGGCTGATGTCCACGATGAGCACGTCCGCGCAGATTTCCTCGGTCTGGACGCGGCCGCGGTTGAGATCGGCCCCGTTGCCCACGCTGATGCGTTCCGCGTCGCGGCGGTCGCCGCAGTCGCGGCAACGCCAATAGGAAGAGGCCGGCGGGGCCTGGGGGATGAACTCCTGCCAGGTGGCCTTGCCGCAATGGGGACAGCGTTTGTATTCGAGCAGCGCCATGACGTCAGCCCTGGATACTTCAGGCGAAAATCGCGTCCTGTCACGCCCTTGCAGGGTAGCACCCGCCCCGTCGCCGCGCAACAGCCCGGCGACGGCCGCCTTGACGGCCGACAGCCAGGGGTTATGTTTCCCCTGTCGGGCCGTGACCGGTCGGCGAAGGAGCACGTATGGCGGGATTGCTGGCCAGGCTTTTCGAACTTGCCGCAAAACGCGCCGACCTCAAGGTGACCGAGGTCGACGACATCGATAGCTGGGGATTTTTGCTGTTTCGCGACGGGCGTTATAATATTTTCATCAACCGCTCGGTGCGCGATTTCCGCAAGACCATGGCCCTGGCCGACGAGTTGGGCCATTACGCCCTGCGACGGCGCATCGCCCGCCGCGAAGGCCTGCCGCCGGCCGCCGCGACCATGGTCGAGCGCATCCGCCAGGACAAGGCCTGCGACGCCTGGGCGGCGAAATTCACGCGCCGGCTGCTCTACATGATCCGCCGCGGCCTGCACGGCGGCACCTCGAGCCGGCCGCGGCAGGGCGAGTACGATCCGTCCTGGCGGCTGCCGCGGCACTAGCTGCGGCATTTTGAAATCCGCCGAGATTTCTTCAAGGAAAATACTAGTTCAAAGGCGTTGGCCGGGAGAATGCCTGCTTTCCCGGAGGAAGCGGCATGGGGTCATTTCGATGCCGCTCCCGCCGCGGCATCGTCCGGCA
>DQED01000157.1 GCA_003525525.1 Desulfovibrio sp. | reverse complement strand
CCGCCTGTGCGCCGACGCCGTCTGCTGCTGGTGGAGGATTCCCTGGCCAACCGGGAAATGGTCCGCCTGTTCCTGGAAAACGAGCCCTACGACATCGTCGTGGCCGATACGGGCGTCGCGGCCTTGGCCCAGTTCGCCCCGGGCCGCTTCGACGTCGTGCTCATGGACATGGAAATGCCCGAAATGGACGGTTGCGCCGCAACCGAAGCCATCCGGCGGCTGGAGGCCGCATCCGGAACCTGGCGCACGCCCGTGCTCATGCTCTCGGCCCACGCCTTCGCCAACTACGAGCGCAAGGCCCTGGCCGCCGGGTGCGACGCCTTCCTCACCAAACCCGTGCGCAAGGCCACGCTTCTCGACGCCCTGCACGGCATGTTCGCCGCGCCCCGGCACGGCGACTGATCTCCCGCCGCAAAAACGCAAGCGGCCGGCGCGGCATCGCCGCACCGGCCGTTTCCGCCGTCGCAGACAGGTTGCGAAAGCCTATTCCCCGACGATTTCCAAGACCTTGTCGCCGTAGGCGTCGACCACGGGCTTCTTGATCTCGAGCAGTTCGATCCAGCGGCGCATCGTGCCGACGATGACGACGGCCATGAGCGCCAGGATGACGACGGCCAGGAAGGTCAGCAGGTACTTGCCCGCAGGCAGGTAGGTGTTGACGATCTGGAGATAGCCGGCCCACCCGGTGATGACGACCATGGCCAGGCCCGGAACGGCGGTCAGCGGCGCATAACGCGCCTTGCCCATGCGGATGATCATGGTCGTGCCGATGAGTAAGCCCACGGCGGCGAGCAGCTGGTTGGACATGCCGAACAGCGGCCAGATGGTCGAGATGTCGCCGGTGTAGACCAGATAGCCCCAGGCGAAGGTGAAGATGGCCGAGGTGCTGATGATGCCGGGCCACCAGTGCTTTTCCTGGAACTTGGGCACCACCTGGCCGATCATTTCCTGCAGGAAGAAGCGGCCGACGCGGGTGCCGGTGTCCACGGCCGTGAGGATGAACACGGCCTCGAACATGATGGCGAAGTGGTACCAGTAGCCCATCAAATGGCTCATGAACGGGATCGACGAGAAGATGTGGGCCATGCCCACGGCCAGGGAGACCGCGCCGCCGGGGCGGCCCTGGATGTTCTCGCCCACGGCCGAGGCCAGGGCGGGCAGGTCCACCGGCGTCATGCCGAGCTTGGCGAACACGGCCGGGGCGGTGTTGATGGCGAAGTAGTCGGCGGGCATGAGCACGCAGGCCGCGACCAGCGCCATGATGGCGACGAAGCCTTCCATGAGCATGGCTCCGAAGCCGACGAAGAGCAGGTTGTGCTCGCTGTCGAGCATCTTGGGCGTGGTGCCCGTGCCGATGATGGCGTGGAAGCCCGAGAGCGCGCCGCAGGCGATGGTGATGAAAAGGAACGGGAAGACCGCGCCGCCGATGATGGGGCCGCCGCCGCCCGTGAACTGGGTCAGGGCGGGCATCTTGAGCATGGGGTGGACCCAGAAGATGCCGACCGTCAGGGCGAAGATGGTGCCGATCTTGAGGTACGTGGACAGGTAGTCGCGCGGGCATAGGAGCAGCCACACCGGCAGCACCGAGGCCACGAAGCCGTACAGCGGAATGGTCAGCGCGATGGCCGGGCGGGGCAGGTCGAAAATCGGCCGCCAGAAGGGGCTCTCGGCCACGTAGGGGCCGACGAGGATGGTGATGAACATCAGCGCCACGCCGATGACCGACGCGCCGAGCACGTCGCCGTCGCGCCACTTGTGCAGGTACACGCCCATGATCAGCGCGATGGGGATGGTGGCGAAGACGGTGAACGAGCCCCAGGGGCTGTCGTGCATGGCGTTGACCACGGCCAGAGACAGGCCGGCCAGGGTCAGGATGAGGATGAACAGCACGGCCACGGAGGCCACGCCGCCCGTCGCCTTGCCGATCTCCTTGCTGGCGATGTAGGCCAGGGAGCGCCCCTTGTGACGCACCGAGGCGAACAGCACCACCGTGTCGTGGACGCAGCCCGCGAGCACGCAGCCGACGAGAATCCACAGCGCGCCCGGCATATAGCCGAACTGCGCGGCGAGCACAGGGCCGATCAGCGGCCCGGCCGCGGCGATGGCCGCGAAGTGGTGACCGAAAAGGACGTACTTGTTGGTCTTCACGTAGTCGTGCCCGTCGGCCATGGTGACCGCCGGCGTCAGGCGCGAGTCGTTGACGCCGAGGACTTTCTTGGCAAAGAAAAGCCCGTAGAAGCGGTAGCCTATGGCGAAGATGCACAGGGCGGCGAAGACCAGGGTCAACGCGTTCATGCCAGCCTCCCGTGTTTGACCGCCCGCTTCGGGGACGGCCCGTTGCCGATTTCGGCCCCGTGATGGCACGGGCGAAACGCGACAACAAGATCGCCGGCGCGAAAGGGATAATCGAGGGGGCGAAACGACGTTTTCAGGCGCTGACGGACAGGGCTTCGGGGACCGGGCCGGCGGCGGGCACGCGGAAGGTGATCCGGCTGCCCCGGCCCGGAGCGCTGTCCACGCACAACCCGTACTCGGGGCCGTAGAGCTGGATCAGGCGCTGGTTGGAATTGCGCGCGCCCACGCCCTCGGCCAGGGATTCGAGGGAGCGCGGCGAGAGGATGACGTCCACCACGTCGCGGCTCATGCCGAGGCCATCGTCCTCCACGGCCACGCAGAGGTGGCCGTTTTCGCGGCGCGCGGCCACGCGCACCCGGCCGCCCTTCTCCCGGCCCTGCAGGCCGTGGCGCACGCTGTTTTCCACGAGCGGCTGGATAATAAGCGGAGGCACGAGCCACTGCTCGCACCCCGGCTCCAGGTCGATCTCACTCGTGATGCGCTCGCCGAAACGGGCCTGCTCGATGGCCAGGTAGGAGCGCACCTGGTCCATCTCTTCGGAAAGGCGCACGAGGCCCCGCGAGCTGTCCAGGTTGCGGCGCATGTAGCGGGCAAGGTCGAGCAGGAGCTCCCGGGCCTGCCCTGGCGCGGTGCGGCAAAACGAGGCGATGGTGTTGAGGGAATTGAAAAGGAAGTGCGGGTTGATCTGGGCCTGGAGCCGGCGGATTTCGGCGTGGGCCAACAGCTGGTTGGCGATGCCGATGTCCTCCAGTTCGAGCTGGGTGGAAAAAAGCGCGGCAAGGCCCTTTGCCAGTTCGAACAGGGGCGCGTCCAGGGGCCGGTCCTTGGTGCCGTAGAGTTTGAGACAGCCGCGGATTTCCGCGCCCTTGCGCAAGGGCACGACGATGGCCTCGCGCAGCGGACAGCCGGTCTTGGCGCAGCCGATGGACGCCGCGTCGTGCAGAAAGAGCGCCTGGCCGGATTCGATGGCCAGCTGCGTGGCGCGGGTGCGCCAGTGCTCGCCGGAGCGGTGGTGGTCCTCGCCGGCCCCGACATGGGCCAGGATGGCGGACACGCCCGTGACGGCCACGGCGGCCACGCCCGTCTCGGCCAGGATGATTTCCGCCGTGGCCTGGGCCGACTCCGGGGTGAGGCCGCCGCGCAGGTGGGCCACGGTCTTGCTCGCGATGGCGAGGATGCGCCTCGCCTCGGTCGAGTCGCGCAGTTCGCGCAGCCGGCGCTGCACGCCGAGCGCCTTGACGAAGATGGCCGCGCCCATGGCGTTTATGACGATCATGGGCGCGCCGATGACCTCGACGAGGTCCACGGCCTCGGCAAAGGGCCGCGACAGGGCGAGCACGAGGCCCATGTGGACGGTTTCGCCCACGATACCCAGGGCCATGGCCACGCCCCAGTCCAGGGACTTGCCCGGATAGCGCCGGGCGATGAGCCCCGCGGCCGTGCCCTCGAGGAACGTGGCCAGGGCGCAGGGCAGGGCCGAAAACCCGCCCACGTCGATCAGGTAGCGGTGGCCGCCGGCGATGAGCCCGGCCCCGATGCCGACCACCGGGCCGCCGAAAAGCCCGGCCGTGATCACGCCCATGGCGCGCAGGTTGGCGTAGGAATGGAAGACGTAGTTGCCGGTGTAGGTGCCGAGGATGCCGAAGACGCCAAAGAGGATCGTGACGGCGAGCGTGCTCCACAGGGGCCTTTCCCGTCCCGTGCGCATGCGCTCGAACGGGGCCAGCGTCATGATGGCGAAGCCGCCGGCGAGCAGCAGGCCGAAGCGCTGGGACAGGTTCAGGAACAGGTCCGGAACGGCGGGAACGAAGATGTCGAGATTCACGGCGCTCCCCTCCTACAGCCCCAGGCGCTCCTTGAACTCGCGCACCCGGTTGCGGCTGACCGTGACTTCCGTGCGCTCCAGGTCGCCGAGCACGAGCAGGTACTTGCCGCCGATCCAGGGCGACAGTTCGGCCACGCGTTCGAGGTTGACGAGCACGGCGCGGTTGGCGCGGAAAAAGGACAGCCCGGCCAGACGCTCCTCGGCCCGGGACAGGGTCGGCAGACCGTGGCAGGGAAAGCGCCCCTGGCCGGTCAGGGCGTTGACGCCCTTGTCGTCGGCCTCGAGGCAAAAGACTTCCGCCGCGGG
>DQED01000160.1 GCA_003525525.1 Desulfovibrio sp. | reverse complement strand
CGGCCCGGTTCGTGGCCGTGGCTTTCGACGCCGCGGGCGCGCTGCGCAGCCTGACGCTGTGGCCTAGCGAGGAAGTCGCGGTGCGCACGCCCGTGGGCAACGCGCCCGTGCGCCTTGGGCTGAGCTTTCATCCGGGCGGGGCGCTGCGCTCCGTGGAGCCGGCGCGGCCCCTGGAAGCGCCGACGCCTGTCGGTCGTGTCTGGGCGTTCGATCCCGATGCCGTGGGCATCAGCGGCGACGAGAATTCCCTGGTCTTTTCGCCGGAGGGCGTCGTGCAACGTGTGGCAACGGTGCGTACGAGCCTGGCGGCGCGCCTGGCCGACGGCACGCGCCTGGAACTCGCCCCGCAGGTGCGCGAGAGCATCTGCGGCGACGGCGACCGGGAGGTCACGCCGCTGGTGCTGGAATTTTCCGAAGCCTCCGTCACCGCCCGCCACGGCAGCCTTGGCCGGCCCCATGCCGTGCTGCCGGTCGCCGGTTCCGCCTTCGAGACCAGGCCCTTCCTGTCGGCCTTCGCCGTGGCGCTCACACCTAAACAATGTTCCATGTAGGTCGGTTTCCCTTGACGCCTCCCCCTTGCATGCTGATAGTGCTAGGAAACCGAAGTCTGTTGCGTGCGGGATTTCCCCTGCGGGAATCAGCCGCGCGGCCTGCGCCGGCCGGCTGATCGTCCGCCGGGGCCGCAAGCGCGCCGCGCGACATTGTGGCGCAACAGGACGGAAGGTCTCCCCGGCCAGGCAGAAAAACGGTCGGGGCTGCACCAAGGAGGAGTGTCGTGCGCAAGGCCACCGGGTTACTGATGGCTCTTTTCGTTCTGGTTTTCCTGTCCGTGGGCGACGTTTCCGCCAAACGCCTGGGCGGCGGCGGTTCCATCGGGAACCGCAATTCCTTTTCCACCACCACGCGCCCGAGCATGGGCGCGCCGGGCACGCCGTCCGGCGCTTTCGGCACGCAACAGCAGGCCCAGCGGCAAAATCCCACGGCCGCGAACCCTGGCGGCGGCATGTTCTCCCGCCCCGGTTTCGGCGGCATGCTCGGCGGCCTGCTCGTGGGCGGCCTGCTCGGTTCCATGCTCTTCGGCGGCGGGCACGGCTGGGGCGGCCCGAGCCTGCTCGATATCCTGCTGATCGGCGGCGGACTCTTCCTGCTCATGCGCTTTTTGCGCTCCCGCCGCGCGGCCACGCAAAGCAGCCCGACCATGGCCCGCACCTACGAAGCCGAGCCTTTGCGCGACGCCTCTCCCCTGCGTGACGCCGCCGCCAGCGGCTGGGGCAACCTGGGGGCCGCGCCGCAGGAAGCTCCTGCCGGGCCGCAGGTGCCGCCCGGCTTCGACGCCGAGGATTTCCTGGCCGGGGCCAAGACGCTCTTCGCCCGGTTGCAGCGCTCCTGGAGCGCCCGGGATATAAAGGATATCGAAGCGTTCGCCACGCCGGCCTTCATGGAAGACGTGCGCAAGCAGGCGGCCGAAGACCCGACCCCGACAGCGACGGACGTGTTGCTCGTCGACGCGCAATTGCTCGAAGTGCGCCAGCAAGGCCCGGCCACCATCGCCTCGGCCTACTTCGACACGCTCCTGCGCGAGGACCCCAAGGCCTCCCAGCCTGAACAGGTGCGCGAGGTCTGGCATTTCGTGCGCCGCGACGACGTGCCGGGAGACCGCTGGAAACTCGACGCCATCCAGCAGTTGGAGGGGTAATTAAAAAATGCCTCCGGCGGCCAGGAGGGGCCGAGGGCCCCTCCTGGACCACCCCGGCAGGGAAGAAAGGACGCGCCCGGCAGTGTTGCCGGGCGCGTTTTTATTGGGGTGAGGTCAGGAAGTGACGGTGGGCAGGCCGGCGCGGGTCCAGGCGATCATGCCGCCGGCCACGGAGCGCACGTCGGCGCAGCCCGAGGCGGCCAGGGCGCTGCCGATGATGTTGGAGCGGTAGCCCGAGCCGCAGACGACGGCCACGGGGCCCGTGAGGCACACGTCCGGACCGCGCTCCAGGATGTCGGCAAAGGGCCGGTGCACGGCCTGGGGCGCATGGCCGTCCTCCCATTCCGCGTCCGTGCGCACGTCGAGGAGCAGGGGCGGCGTCTCGCCGGAAAGGGCTGCGGCCAGGTCGTGGACGGACATCTGCGGCAGCGAGGCCACGGGCCGGCCGCTTAGGGTCCAGGCGGACATGCCGCCGGCCAGGTGGCCCAGGATGTCGTCGTAGCCGATGCGGAAAAGCTCCAGGCGCATGGCCGAGGCCCGCTCGCGGTCCGCGGCGACGATGCAGATCTTCGCGCCCGGGGCCACGGACATGCCCACCCAGTTGGCGAGCTGCTTTTCGAAGCCGATGTTGAGGCTGCCCGGAATGTGCGCGCCGCCGTAGGCCGCGGCATCGCGGCTGTCGATGACCACCGTGTCCGGGGCCTCCATGAGCGCGGCGAAACGCTCGGGGGGCAGCTCGCGCTCCTGGGGGCAGCTGTCGCGAAGCGGCGCGCCCCGGCGGTTGGTCTCGATGATGTGCGAAAAGCTCTTGGGCCGCGCCGGCAGGCGGGAGAGGATGGCCTTTTTGAACGCGGCGAAATCGGCAAAGCGCAGCATGGCGTTGGCCCGGCGTTCGTAGCCG
Source organism: Desulfovibrio sp. (assembly GCA_003525525.1). GTDB lineage: Bacteria > Desulfobacterota > Desulfovibrionia > Desulfovibrionales > Desulfovibrionaceae > Solidesulfovibrio. The sequence goes on along the minus strand of DQED01000160.1, from coordinate 1,870 downwards.
AGGGTCGAGACGCCCTTGGCGCTCATGCCCCGGCCGCACAGCGACCCCTGGCCGTGGGCGGGGTAGACCTCGAGTTCCGGCGGCAGCTTGGCGAGCTTCACGTAGAGGCTGTCGTGGAGGTTTTGCACCTGCTCGTCGAGAATGGCCGCGCCGGGCAGGTCCGGCCGGCCGATGTCGCCGACGAAGAGCACGTCGCCGGTCAGGAGCATGGCCGGGTCCGGCGAGCGCACCAGGTCGCTGACGAGCAGCGACACGGAATTGGGCGTGTGCCCCGGCGTGTACAGGACTTCCATCCGCGCCGCGCCGGCTTCGATGCTCTGGCCCTCGAGCAGCGGCTCGTGGGGGTAGCTGACGCCCGCGCCGGGATGGATGTGGATGGGCGCGCCCGTGGCCGCGCGCAGTTCCTGGCCGCCGCTTATGTGGTCGGCGTGCAGGTGCGTTTCGATCACGCCCGTGATGCGCATGCCCTCGTCGCGGGCGATCTCCAGGTAACAGTCGATGTCGCGCCGGGGATCGACCACCACGCACGCGCGCGCGGCCGGGCAGCCGAGGACGTAGGAAAAACAGCCGAGCCCCGGGGTCTGGATCTGCTTGAAGTACATGACGCCTCCTTGGAATGGGCGGAAGGTTCGCGGATGCTCCTTTCTCGCGCCATGGGGCGTGCGGGTCAAGCGGGGCGTCAGGGCCGGATGCGCAGGCCGCAGCCGCTCTCCACGGTCTCGCCCCGGAATGCCCCGCGCAGGTATTCCACGCCCTCCCGGCCCGTGCAGTGGCCGGGGAAAAGCCGCCGGACGCCGTGCGCCTCGAGGGCCTTTGCCGCCTGCTCGAGGGCTCGTGGCTCCGCGCCGCCGAGGTGCAGGCCGCCGGCCACGGCTTCGATGCGGGAAAGTCCCAGGCGCTCCCGGGCATGGGCCAGGGTGTTGGCGAGCCCGGCATGGCAGCAGCCGAGCAGCACGAACGGGCCGTCGCGGCCGTCGAGGACGAGGAAGGCGTCGTCTGGCACGTCGTCCGGCACGTGGCCGGCGGTATCGCGAAAGAGGTTGTCCGTGGCCGTGAAATTCCCGGGCAGGCGGGGAATGCCCGTGACCATGACCACGCCCGGGGCCAGGACGGCGATGTCCGAGACCGGGGTGAAGTTCGGGATGCCTCCGGCCAAGCGGCCGTCGCCCATGCCGATGGAACGGAAGGTCGTGCCGCCGCGCCGGCTGTAGCGGCGCAGCCACACGTCCGGGTGCCCGAAGACCGTGCCGGCGTACCCGGCCGCGAGCAGGGCGGCCAGGCCGCCGGCATGGTCATGGTGTCCGTGGCTTAAGGCCACGCGGCGGGCCCCCACCGGGTCCATGCCGAGAATGCGGGCGTTTTTCAAAAAAACGTCGGTCTGGCCCGTGTCCCAGAGGATGCAGCCGTCCGCGCCGCAGTCGATCCAGGCCGACCAGCCGTGCTCGAAGGCCAGGGCGTCGGCATCGGAGCGGTTGTCCGCGAGCACATGGATGGCGGCGGCTCCCATGGCGGTTTCCTTTTCAGTCCAGGCCCAGGCCTGCCAGGGCCGTGAGCAGGGCGTCGGCTTCGGTTTGGCCCGGCGCGGGCGGCAGGCGCATGAGGATGCCGAGGCCCTCGCCGGCTTCGTGGAAGTCCTCGTCGGAAAGCGTCGAGACCACGGCCGTGTTGACCATGGCGTTTTGGCGCATGATGCGCGCCACCAGGGCGAAGGGGTCGGCGTCGGGCAGGCCGGCGTCCACGACGCACAGTTGCGGCGCGGCGTCGGCCACGGCCTTGGCGGCGTCCTCGGCCGTGGCGACCACATGGACGGCGTGGCCGGCGTCGGAAAGGGCGTCGAGAAAGGCGGTCAGGGCGTCCGCGTTTGGGCTCG
>DQED01000061.1:6516-16514 GCA_003525525.1 Desulfovibrio sp. | reverse complement strand
CTGGAAGTGGTCATCGACGATCCCCAGGTCAACTCCATCCTGGTGCTGCTGACGCCGACGGCCTCCGCCCAGATCGTCGAGACGGCCGAGGCGATCATCGACATCGCCAAGCTCACGAAGAAGCCCATCTTCGTCAACTACATGGGCGGCATGCGCATCGAGCCCGGCGTGCGGATGCTCGGCGACGCCGGCATCCCCTGCTCCATCTATCCCGAGCCCCTGATCCGCAGCATCGAGACCATGTACCACTACAACCTCTGGCGGCAGACCCCGGCCCAGGAATACCCGGACATCCGCCGCAACCGCCAGAAGGCCCGGCTCGTCATCAACGAGGCCCGCGCCAAGGGCGCGACCGAAGTGGTCGAGTTCCAGGCCCAGGAAGTGCTCAGGGCCTACAACCTGCCGACGCCGAACACGGTGCTCGCCCGCTCCTCCGACGAGGCCGTGGCCGGCGCGGAAAAGATCGGCTACCCGGTGGTGCTCAAGATCGCCTCGCCGCAGATCTCGCACAAGTCCGACGTGGGCGGCGTCAAGGTCAACCTCGCCGACGCCGAAGCCGTGAAAAACGCCTTCTTCGACATCACGGCCCGTGCGCAGCGCCTGCGCCCCGAAGCCTACATCGCCGGCTGCCTGGTCCAGGAAATGGCGCCCAAGGGCTGCAAGGAAATCATCATCGGCTTCAAGCGCGACGAGCAGTTCGGGCCGCTTCTGATGTTCGGCCTCGGCGGCATCTACGTGGAGATCCTCAAGGACATCGCCTTCCGCCTCGCGCCGCTCGGACGCGACGACGCGAAGAACATCATCCGTGAGATCAAGTCCTACATGCTGCTCAAGGGCGTGCGCGGCGAGCCGCCGGTCAACTTCCAGGCCATAGAAGACATCCTGCTCACCATGTCCGAACTCGCGTTGGATTTCCCGGAAATCCAGGAAGCGGAGTTCAACCCCGTGCTCGTCAATGCCGAGAAGGCCGTGGTGGCCGACGTGCGCATCACTTTGAGCGCCCAATAAGAACACCAGGAGGAACAATCCTATGATCGGTCTCTACATCGGGTCCACGCAAGGATATTCGGGTAAAAACCTCGTCACCCTGGCGCTCGGGCAGCAGTTCCAGCGCGAGGGACTGCGCGTGGGCTACATGAAGCCCGTGGGCGCGGTGCCGCACAAGGTGGAAAACCAGATCGGCGACGAGGACGCGCATTTCATGCAGCAGGCCCTGGGCCTGTCCGAAACGCCGTCCCTGGTCACCCCGGTCGTCATCACCCGCGACTTCCGCATGCGCGCCTTTCTCGAGGACTGCGCCAACCTGCTGCCCGGCATCGTGGACAGCTACAAGAAGCTCTCCGCCGACAAGGACGTCATGCTCGTCGGCGGCTCGGGCAGCTTCCTGTATTCGGGCAAGTACTGCGGCGTGGACGGCGTGTCCGTGGCCCAGGCGCTTGGCGCCAAGGTCGTGCTCGTGGACCGCTATCTCCAGGAATACAACTACGACTACCTGGCAGCGGCCAAGGAGGCCCTCGGCGACGACCTTGCCGGCGTCATCCTGAACGACGTGCCGGACCACTTCCGCGAGGAAGCCGAGACGCTCATCGTGCCGTTTTTAAAACGCCGCGGCGTGGACGTGCTCGGCATCATTCCCCACGACCCCATCATGTTCGCGGTGCGCGCCGCCGACCTGGCCCACGGCCTGGGCGGCAGGCTCATCACCTCGGGCGGACATACCGACAATCTGGTGGTCAACTTCCTGATCGGCACCATGCAGGTGGAGAACTTCGTCACCTTCTTCAAGCGCCATAAGGACGTGGCCATCCTGTGCGGCGGCGACCGCGCCGACCTGCAGCTCGTGGCCCTCGAGGGCAGCTGCGCGGCGCTCATCCTGACCGGCAACCTCTATCCCAACGACATGATCCTGGCCAAGGCCGAGGACAAGGGCATTCCGGTCATCGTCGTGCGCGACGACACCTTCACCGTGGCCAAGAAAATGGAACTCATGCTCACGCGCGAAAAGCTGCGCGACAAGTCGCGCATCGAGCACGGGGCCAAGCTCGTGCAGCAGGGCGTGAACCTGGCCGCGCTCAAAAAGAACCTGGGCATCTAAGCTGCCGTCCTGGCCTGGGGACGCGCCTGTCGCCGGCGCGCCCCCGGGCCGTGGGCGCAGCCCGCAAGCGGTTTCGGCCTGCACCCCCCCTTTTGGCGACGGGACCGGGAGCGGCTGGCGAATATCAACCCAAAAGGAGCGTACAACATGTCGTGGGTCCAACAGTACCAACCGCTTGGAAGCTATGGGCTTTCAGCCCTGGTTGCAGGCATTCCCCTGTACATGCTGTTCTACATGCTGGCCGTCAAACGCATGGCCGGGCACAAGGCCGCGTTCGCCGCCACCCTGGCCGCCGTCATCCTGGCCATCGCGGCCTGGGGCATGCCCGTGGGGCTCGCCCTGGACGCCACGCTCTACGGCGCGGCCATCGGCATCTTCCCCATCATCTGGATCGTCATCACGGCCATCTGGGTGTACAACATGACGGTTGAATCCGGGGAATTCAACATCATCAAGAACTCCCTGGCCCAGATCACCGACGACCGCCGCCTCCAGGCCATTTTCATCGCCTTCGCCTTCGGCTCCTTCATCGAAGGCACAGCCGGCTTCGGCACGCCCGTGGCCATCACCGCGGCCATGCTCGTGGGCCTCGGGTTCAACCCGCTCTATGCCTCGGGCATCTGCCTGATCGCCAACACCGCGCCGGTCGCCTTCGGCGCCATCGGCATCCCCATCGTCGTCGCCGCCCAGGTCAGCGGCCTCGACATGATGAAAATCAGCGCCATCTGCGGCCGCCAGCTGCCCTTCCTGTCGGTCATCGTGCCCTTGTGGCTGTCCGTGACCATGTGCGGTTTCAAACGCACCACGGAAATCCTGCCGGCCGTCCTCATCGCCGGCGTCTGCTTCGCCGGCTCCCAGTTCCTGGTGTCCAACTTCGTCGGCCCCTACCTGCCCGACATCATTTCCGCCGTGGTCACCATCATCGGCCTGGGCGCCTTCCTCAAGGTCTGGAAGCCGAAAAACATCTGGCACTTCCCGGACGAGCCGCCTGCGTCCCAGCGCGTCGTCGAGTCCGAGTTCTCGGGCGGCGAGATCCTGCGCGCCTGGATGCCCTACATCATCCTGGCCATCATGGTCTTCTTGTGGGGCATCAAGCCCGTCCAGAACGTCCTCAACGCCATTTTCGCCCCGACCTTGGACTGGCCCGGCCTGCACAACGTGGTCGTCAAGGCCGCGCCCATCGTCGCCAAGGACACCCCGTACGCCGCGCAGTTCAAGTTCAACTTCCTGTCCACCCCTGGCACGGCCATCCTGATCGCCGGCCTGCTTTCCGTGATCTTCATGCCGAAATACAGTTACGACAAGGCCATTCCCTGCCTGTTTAGGACCATCAAGCAGCTCAAGTGGCCCATCGTGACCATCGCCCTGATCCTGGGCCTGGCCTACATCATGAACTACTCCGGCATGAGCTCCTCCATGGGTCTGGCCTTCACCGCCACGGGCGCGCTGTTCCCGTTCTTCGCCCCGATTCTCGGCTGGCTGGGCGTGTTCCTGACCGGTTCGGACACCTCCTCCAACGCCCTGTTCGGCTCGCTGCAGAAGACCACCGCGCAGCAGATCGGCGTCGATCCGCACCTGACCGTGGCCGCCAACTCCTCGGGCGGCGTCACCGGCAAGATGATCTCGCCCCAGTCCATTTCCGTGGCCACCGCGGCCTCGAACATGGTGGGCAAGGAAGGCGACATCTTCCGGTTCACCCTGCCCCATTCCCTGGCCATGCTCTGCTTCGTGGCCGTGCTGACCCTGCTTCAGGCCTACGCCCTGAAGTGGATGCTGCCCTAGTCCGTCATCTCGATTCGTGCGGCCCGGCCCGGCGCATCCCGCGCCGGCCGGGCCGTTCCCGCACCACAAGGAGACTCCCATGTCGACTCCCCCTGCCCTGGTCGACCGCCTCAAGGAAAAGGCCGGCCTCGTATCGGCCGTCGTCAATACCGTCGCCTCCATGGACGAAGCACTGGCCTATGTGGCCGACGTGTGCGCCAACAAGGAGGTCTGCCAGATCCTTGCCTCGGGCTGCGACGCCCCCCTGTCGGACACGGCCGAAGCCCTGTGCGGGACCAAACAGCAAAAAATCATCTGCGCCCCGGACCTTCCCGAAGAGGAAGTGGCCAAATTGGCCGCGCTGTGCCAGGAAGGCGGCATCGCCGTCATCACCAAGGGCATGCGCCAGCGTCTCGGCGGCATCGACATCGCCGTGACCATGGCCGCCGCCGGCATCGCCGAGACCGGCACCGTGGTCGTACGCTCCACGGACGAGGAAGTGCGCCTGGCCACCATGGTCGCCGAAACGCACATCGCCTTGCTCCCCGAAAGCGCCATCGTGGCCGATTCCTACGATTTCGAACCCACCCTCGTTTCCTGGATGGAGCAGCCCAGCTACACCGCGTTCATCACAGGCCCCAGCCGCACCGCGGACATCGAGCGCGTGCTGGCCCTTGGCGTGCACGGACCCCTGGAAATGCACATCCTCATCCTGGAGGGCAAGTAGATGCAAGACGCCGCCAACCTGAGCCAATACCGCAAGCAGTTGCGCGAGGCCCTGAACAACGAATTTCAGCGCGAGGCCCTGGACAAGTTCGCCGTGGCCTACCGCACCTCCCGGGCCAACGCCTTCGCCGGCATCGACGCCCCGGAACTGATCAGCGAGATCGCCGCGGCCAAGGACGCCGCCGTGGATCACCTGATGGAACTCTACGAGGAGTTCAAGCGCCACGCCGAAGCCGCCGGAACCAAGGTCCACCTGGCCGCCACCGCCCATGAGGCCAACGAGATCATCGCCAGCATCGCCAAGGAAAACGGCGTCAAGACCATCGTCAAATCCAAGTCCATGACCGCCGAGGAAACCCACTTGAACGACCACCTCGAAGGGCAGGGCCTGGACGTCACGGAAACCGACCTCGGCGAATGGATCATCCAGCTGCGCCACGAAGGCCCCACCCACATGGTCATGCCGGCCATCCACCTCTCCCGCTACCAGGTGGCCGACCTTTTTACCGAAGTCACCCACAAGCAGCAGGACGTGGACATCCAAAAGCTCGTCAAGGTGGCCCGGCGCGAGTTGCGCCCCAAGTTCTGCCAGGCAGACATGGGCATTTCCGGGGCCAATTTCGCCATCGCCGCCACAGGCAGCATCGGCATCATCACCAACGAGGGCAACGCCCGCCTGACCACCACCCTGCCCCGGGTCCACGTGGCCATCGCCGGCATCGACAAGCTCGTGCCCACGCTGCACGACGCCCTGCGCATCATCAAGTGCCTGCCCAAAAACGCCACCGGCCAGAACCTGACCTCCTACGTCACCTGGATCACCGGCGCGGCGCCCTGCGCCACCGGCCCGGACGGCAAGAAGGTCCACCACATCGTCTTCTTGGACAACGGCCGCCTGGCCATGGCCCGCGATCCGCTCTTCAAGCAGGCCCTGCGCTGCATCCGCTGCGGCGCCTGCGCCAACGTCTGCCCCATCTACCGCCTGGTCGGCGGCCACAAGTACGGCCACGTCTACATCGGGGCCATCGGGCTCGTCGCCACCTACTTCTTCCACGGCCGGGACAAGGCCAGGAACCTGGTGCAGAACTGCCTCAACTGCGGGGCCTGCAAGGCCGTGTGCGCGGCCGGCATCGACCTGCCGACCATGATCAAGGAAGTCCATGCCCGCATCCAGGACGAGGAGGGGCATCCGCTGTATTCCTCGGCCGCCGGCATGGTGCTCAAAAACCGCACGCTCTTCCACACCATGCTCAAGTCGGCCCGGCTGCTGCAAAAGCCCGTGGCCGGCGGCGGCTACCTGCGCCACCTGCCCATGTTCCTGTTCAAGGACCACGACTTCCGCGCCCTGCCGGCCATCGCCGACGAGGCCTTCCGCGACCGCTGGGAAAAGATCCGGCCGCGCGTGGCCAAGGCGGACATCAAGGTCGCGCTGTTCTCCGGCTGCGTGCAGGACTTCGTCTATCCCGAGCAGATGGAGGCGGCCGTGGCCGTGATTGCGAGCAAACCCGGCGTGGCCATGGAATACCCCATGGGCCAGTCGTGCTGCGGCTTGCCGCTCATGATGATGGGCGAGAAAAAGGCCGGGCAGGAACTGGCCGCCCACAACATGAACGCCATCGACGCGACGGGGTTCGACTACATCGTCACCCTGTGCGCCTCCTGCGCCTCCTACCTCAAGCACGGCTACAAGCGCCTGTTCGCGGACGATCCGGCCATGGCCTACAAGGCGGCCCAGTTCTCCCAGCGGGTCATGGACTTCAGTTCCTTCGTCCACGACGTGCTGGGCATGGGCGAGGAGTCCTTCAGCGGTCCGGCCAAGGACGTCACCTACCATGCGCCCTGCCACCTGTGCCGGGGCCTGGGCGTGACCGAAGCCCCGCGGCAACTCTTGCGCGACGCCGGGCTCAACTACCTGCCGGCCGCGGAAGAGGACGTCTGCTGCGGCTTCGGCGGCACGTTCTCGGTCAAGTTCCCGGAATTGTCCAAGGAGCTTTTGCACAAGAAGATCGCCAACCTCAAGGCCACCGGGGCCACGGCCATGGCCACGGACTGCCCGGGCTGCATCATGCAGATCCGCGGCGGCTTCGAGCATGACGGCACGGCCTTCGAGGTCCGCCATGTGGCCGAATACCTGGCGGCGCGCCTCAAGCGCGGCTAGCATCCGTTTCGCCAACCAAGCTCAAGGCCGCGCCCAACCGGACGCGGCCTTTCCTTTTTTTCATGCGCCGTTGCCGTGCAGCCCTTGTCCAGGTCCTTCCCGGGCGGTACAAGACCGCACGACATCGCGCATGGAGGTCTCATGTCCAATTCCCTCGCCGCTGCGCGCCGCCGCCGGGTCGCCGCTTGCCTCACGGCCGCCTGCGCGGTTTTTCTCCTGGCTATTTCCGGTTGCGCAAGCGACAGCGTGCGCGCCAACCTGGCTGTCCTGCAACAGAAACAACAACTGATCGCCGCGGTGCGGGCCGGGCTTCTCCTGGCCGTGGACCAGGAGAAAAACGCCCTGCTCTCGCCGAGCCAGGCCGAGGCCAGGCAGTTCCTGGACAGCGCCCGCGACGGCATGGCCGCGGTGAAGCGGGATATGGGCAAGCTGACGCAGCTTGTGGAAGAGACGGACAACGAAAAGGAAATGACAGCCCTTGGCGCGGTCGCCGTCGATTTCAAGGACATGGCGGCGGTGGACGCGACCCTGCGCGGTTTGGCCGGACGCAACACCAACCTGCGCGCGGCGCAGCTTTCGCGCACCGAAGGGGCGCTGGCCGTCAGCCGCCTGCAGCAGGCGCTCACCCCGGTCATCGACGCCCCGGACTGCCGGGCCGGCCGGGACGCCCTGCGCATCGTCACGGCCGCGCTTTCCGTGCTGTCCCTGCACGCCCAGCACATCGACGAAAAAACCGCCGCCGGCATGGACGGTCTGGAGGCGGCCATGAACCGCCAGCACGCCCGGGCCGAGGCCGCGTTCGACGAACTTTCCGGCCTTGCCGATCCGGGCGTCGTCGCGGCGCTGCCGCCGGCCAAGGCGGCCTATGCCGACTTCTGGCGGGTGACGCAGGAAGTGCTCGCCCTTTCGCGGGAAAACACCAACATCGAGGCCGTGGCCCTGTCCATGGGGAAAAAGCGCCTTATCACGGCCAAGGTTCTGGCCGATCTCGACGCCCTGCAGGCCGTGGTGGCGGAAAAGGAATTCACGGCCACGCGCTGAGGTCGCGTTGCCTTGTCGCGACGACCCGACATCGGGTGGACCCGCGCCAGGTACGCCTCAGCCGCGCGCGACCTCGCTTTTGGGGCACGACGCCCGCAAATGGCACACGGCGCAGCCGCCGCCATAAGGCTCGTAGGTCATGACGGCGTACTGCACGCTGACGCTGCCGGCATCGTTCCAGACCAGCCCCAGGGCTTCCAGGCGGCGTTTGAGGTCGCGGTCCGGCGTCGGCAACGGCGCGCAGGCCCCGGCTTCGATTTCCGGCACGCACTGCGCCGCCGCGCCCATGACCATGGACACGGCGAGGTTGTGCAGGGCGAAGCCTTCCGAGGGCGACCGCGCCCAGGCCTCTTCCACCAGCCCTTCGGCCGCAGGCTCCAAAAAGAACAGGGCCACGCCCCGTTTGGAACCGGGCGCGGCGAACCGGTAGCCTTTGAGGTGCTCCCGGAAGGCGTCCCAATGCGCGAGGCACAGGTCGCATTGGGCCTGCTCGACCTTGGCCGCCCCGGAAACCTTCAGGAACAAAAAGAGATCGAACTCCGGATTGGGAGAGAGTTTCTCCGCGCGCAACTTGCCCAAGCAAACCTCCAGCAGCGAATTCGCCAGGGGTGTATCCCACGGGCCGCCCGATCACAAGTCCGGGGTGCGTTTTCCATGGGGTGCACAGGGGTGCGAATTATTTTTTACACTTGCATTTGTAGCGCAAGCCGACGTATACTTGAATAGAATTGTTGTCCCGCCTGGTTCCCAGCCGTATCCGAGGCGACTTTAAAAAAATGGTACATACTGCAACGGTACGCCGTTATCCAGCGGCCTGCGGCTTCTGTAGCTCTTGGACTGTCCGGCATATGTCCACCGTATTGTGGAGACATGCGAAAAACCTGGAGGCAATATGGGATCTCAAATGCGGCTTTCAACAAAACTCATCCTCGCCTTCGGACTTCTTATCGTTTTACAAGTTGGCGGGAATATTACGGCGTTGGTGCTTATGGGAAACATCAACACAAGTGTGAATGATCTCAATGCAAATTGGTTGCCGAGCGTTGATGCCATATCGACTGCCGACCATGAATTGCAGACGTTGCGTAGATGGGAAATACTGCATGTGCTTTCTACAAATGAAGAAGACATGCAAACTTATGACAAGAGGATTGTTGACACGAAGGCTGATCTGAACAAGGTGTTGACCAAATATGAAGCGTTGATCAGCTCGGCGGAAGAAAGGAATATATACAATACGTTTCAATCGAATCTCAAAAAATATTCTGAGGTATCGAACAGACTTCTCGTCCTGTCTCGCAAAAACGATACGGAAAATGCGAAAAAACTCACGGAAGGCGAATCGCGCCAGATATTCAATGACGCCATGGATGAGCTGAAGCAGCTTGTCGAGATCAACGAGAAAGGCGCGGCAGATTCCGGTATCGCGGGCAACAATGACTACCAACGGGGCCGCACCATTCTCTTCAGCCTCCTCGTGGTTGCGACGCTGCTCGGCGTGGGCGTGTGCGCCTTCATCCTGCGCGGCGTCTCCAGCCAGCTCGGCGAGGACCCAGGCTATCTCCACGAGGTGGCCAGCCGCATCGCCAAGGGGGAAATGGACATCCGTTTCAAGGAGCACAAGGGCGAAGGCGGCGTCTTTGCCGTGCTCAAGGAAATGGTGGGCAACCTCAAGCTGAAGATCGAGGAAGCGGACAGGAAGAGCGCGGAAGCCGCCGCAGAGGCCGCCAAGGCCAAGGAGGCGACGGAAGCCGCCGAAGCGGCGCGCCTGGCCGCGGAAAACGCCAAGACCGAGGGCATGCTGCAGGCGGCCGACCGCCTCTCCTCGGTCGTGCATATCGTATCCTCGGCCTCCGAGGAGCTCTCGGCCCAGGTCGAACAGACCAGCCAGGGCGCGGAACAGCAGTCCAGCCGCCTGGGCGAGACGGCCACGGCCATGGAAGAGATGAACGCAACGGTGCTGGAAGTGGCGCAAAACGCTTCCCAGGCGGCCGATACCGCCACCAAGGCCCGCAGCAAGGCCGAGGAGGGCGCAGGGGCGGTGAGCAAGGTCGCCGCCTTCATGGAACGCGTCAACGAAAACGCGCGCCAATCCCTCGAAGACATGGGCGTCCTGGGCAAGCAGGCCGAAAACATCGGCCAGATCCTCAACGTCATTTCCGACATCGCCGACCAGACCAACCTGCTCGCCTTAAACGCCGCCATCGAGGCGGCCCG
>DQED01000061.1:3592-6475 GCA_003525525.1 Desulfovibrio sp. | reverse complement strand
CCACCAAGGAAGTCGGCGACGCCATCCGCGGCATCCAAAGCGGCGCGCGCAAGAACTACGACAACGTGGCCCAGGCCGTGACCGCCGTGGGCGAAGCGACGACCCTGGCCACCACCTCCGGCGACATCCTGCGCGAGATCGTGACCCTGGTCGACACTTCGGCCGACCAGGTCCGCTCCATCGCCACGGCCTCGGAACAGCAGTCGGCCACGAGCGAGGAGATCAACCGCTCCGTGGACGAGGTCAACCGCATCGCGGCCGAAACCATGGACGCCCTGCGCCAGTCGGCCCAGGCCGTGGCCGACCTCTCCCAGCAGGCCCAGGAACTGAGCGCCATGGTTCAGGAGATGCAAGCCTCGGGTGGCGGCACGGCCGCCCTGCCCTCCGGCAAAAGGCCCCGCGCCCTGACCTGAACGTGATCGCCACAGCCGGCGGCCGGGGGGTGCGACGCGCCCCGGCCGTCGGTCGTATGACGTCGATTTTTCGAAAATGCCTTTTTGCGGCTGACAAGATCCGCCGCTCCATGTACACAATGCCGCCAGGGCTCCCCGGCGCGCACGCGACCGGATGCCGCGACAACGCCAAAGGACCGGCCGCCCATCGCATCATACGCAGGCCTTTTTCCCCCTTACGACCCGATTCCCGCAGGAGAGAACATGACCACCAAGGAAGCCCCCACCGGGGCCATCTTGCAGCGCGACCAGCAGACCTACGCCATCGTGCCCCGCACGCCGGTCGGACTCATTTCCCCCGAGGTCCTCGAAGCCCTCAACATCGTCGTCAAGAAATACGCCGTGCCCATCGTCAAGATCACGTCCGGCCAGCGTCTGGCCCTGGTCGGGGTCAAAGCCGAGGACGTGGACGCCATCTGGAAGGACCTGGGCACGGACGTGGGCCAGGCGCTCGAGCTGTGCGTGCATTTCGTCCAGGCCTGTCCGGGCACGAGCGTGTGCAAGTTCGGCGTCCAGGATTCCCTGGGGCTTGGCCTCGAGATGGAAAAGCTCTTCGTCGGCCGCGACCTGCCGGGCAAGTTCAAGCTCTCGGTTTCGGGCTGTCCGTTTTGCTGCTCCGAGGGCTTTGTCCGCGACCTCGGCGTCCTCGGCAAGAAATCCGGCTGGACCGTCATCTTCGGCGGCCATCCCGGAGCCAGGCCGCGCATCGGCGACATCGTGGCCGAGGATCTGGACAAGGAGCAGGTCATTGCGTTGACGGAAAAGCTGCTCGCCTACTACGCCGCCAACGCCAAAAAGCGCGAGCGCGCCGCCCGTTTCGTCGAGCGGATCGGCATCGAGACCATCAAGCAGGCCGTGCTGGGCTAACGCCGCGCGCGACCGAACGTGAAGCGCCCCGGCCGCGATACGGCGACCGGGGCGTTTTCGTTTTCGAAAGAGGACGTTACGCGCCGAGCAGCTTGAGCATGATCTGCGGATCGGTCGTCGGCGGCTGGCAGGAGCCGGCACGGCAGACATGGGCCGAGGCCCGGCCGTCCACGGACTGCTGGTAGCGGGCGTAGGGGGCCAGGGCCGCGATGTTTTCCGCGTCGCCGTCCGGGCGCAGGATCACGGCCACTTCGGGCAGGTAGCGCGAGTACAGGGCCCGCGCCAGGGCGTGGGTGTCCGGGGCGTCGGGGTCGCCGGCGATGGTCACCTCCGCCCCCGGGGCGAGCAGTTGCGACAGCCCGCACAGGAAAAAAGCGTAGGCCGAGGGCCGCTCGTCGAGGCTGCCGGCGAATCGCCGGGCCAGGCGGTCGGCGTGCTCCATGAGCGCCTTGTCGCCCGTGAGGCGAAAGAGCGTGGTCAGCACGAAAAAGGCCACGCTGTTGCCCGAGGGCACAGCCGCGTCGTAAAAGGTTTTTTGGCGCAGGAGCAGGGATTCGCCGTCGCCCGGCGAGAGGAAGAAGCCGCCGTCGGCATCCGCGAAATGGGCGACCATGGCCCGGGTGACGTCCACGGCCCGGCGCAGGAGCGCCGGATCGAACACGGTCTGGTAGAGCTCCACAAGGCCCCAGGCCAGGCATGCGTAGTCGTCGAGCATGCCCGCGACGCCGGCGACGTCGCCGCGCAGGCGGTGCAGCAGCCTTCCGCCTTCAAGGCCGAGGTGCTCCAGCAGCGCATCGGCCGCCGTGCGCGCCCTGGCGGCGAGGCCTTCGTCGTCGAACGCCCGGGCGGCCTTGGCCAGGGCCGCGAGCATGAGGCCGTTGCCGTCGGTGAGGATCTTGTCGTCGCAAAGGGGGCGCACGCGCTTTTCCCGTGCGGCAAGGAGCTTCAGCCGGCACTGCTCCAGCCGCTCGGCCAGGGCTTCGAGGCCAAGGCCGTGGCGCGCCGCGGTTTCCGCCGCAGGCTCCGCCACGTATGCGATGTTGGTGCCGGTCGCCTGGCCCGTGGCCTCGTCGTGGAAGTTGCCCGCTTCCTCGATGCCGTAGGCCTCGCAAAAAAGCGCGGCATCGGCCTCGGGCAGGAGACTGCGGATTTCCGCGGCCGTCCAGACGTAGAACTTTCCTTCGACACCCTCGCTGTCGGCGTCCTCGGCGCTGTAGAAGAGCCCGTCCGGGCTCGTCAGGTCGCGGCGGACATATTCCAGGACCTCGAGCGCCGTGCGCTTGAATTCCTCTTCGCCCGAAGCCTGCCAGGTCTCGACGCAGGCCATGACGCAAAGCGCCTGGTCGTAGAGCATCTTCTCGAAATGGGGCACGAACCAGTGGGCGTCGGTGCTGTAGCGGTGGAAGCCGAAGCCGATCTGGTCGAACACCCCGCCGCGGCGCATGGCGCGCAGGGTGTCGCAGACCATGCGCAGGCACTCCCCATTACCGGTGCGACGGTACTCGCGCAGCAAAAAGAGCAGATTGTGCGGCGCGGGAAACTTGGGCGCGCCGCCGAAGCCGCC
>DQED01000061.1:0-3503 GCA_003525525.1 Desulfovibrio sp. | reverse complement strand
GCCAGGATCTGCGCGGCGTTGCCGATGACGGCCTGCCGGTTGCTCTTCCAGGCCATGTGCACGCGCTGGAGCAGTTCACGCATGCCCGTGCGGCCGTAGCCCGATTCCTTGGGAAAATACGTGCCCGCGAAAAAGGGCTGCCCGTCCGGGGTCAGGAACACCGTCAGCGGCCAGCCGCCCCGGCCGGTCATGGCCTGGCAGAAGCTCATGTACAGGGCGTCGAGATCCGGACGCTCCTCGCGGTCCACCTTGACCGCGATCACGATGGCCCGCATGAGCGCCGCAATGTCCTCGTCCTCGAAGCTCTCGCGCTCCATGACGTGGCACCAGTGGCAGGTCGCATAGCCGATGGACAGGAAAATGGGCTTGTCCTCGGCGCGGGCCGAGGCAAATGCTTCGTCTCCCCAGGGATACCAGTCCACGGGGTTGCGGGCGTGCTGTTGCAGGTACGGACTCGGCTCGTGAATCAGGCGGTTGGCTTGGCGCGACATGACGTCCTCCCTGAGTCCTTGTACCAGGGAAAAGCGGTATTGCAACAGCGCTCCCGCACGGCGGCAAGCCGATTCCGCTTGAACCTTTGCCGGTTCCGGGGTATCACACGACTAAATTGTGAAATAGGGAGCAATCCATCCATGGCTGGGAAAACGGTGCTTCTGGTCGACGACGAGACGGGACTGACGGCCGTGCTGGCCAAACGTCTCGCGTCCCGGGGATTGGCCGTCTCCACGGCGGCCTCGGGCGAGGAAGGTCTCGCCGCCTTGCGGGGGAACGACGACATCGCCCTGGTCGTGCTCGACATCAATATGCCGGGCATGGACGGCCTGGAAACGCTTCGCGCAATGAAGACCCTGCGCCCCGACGTCGAGGCGCTCATCCTCACCGGATACCCTTCCGTCGAGGCGGCCCTCGAGGGCATGCGCCTCGGCGCGTACGAGCTACTGTCCAAGCCCATCGAACTCGATGCGCTCCATGCGCGGGTCATGGAGGCGCTGTCCCGTAACGCCGGGTAAGCGGACGGACGCGCGGGTCTTCCCGGGCGCTGGCCGACACGGCGGCATGCCGGGTCTGCGCCTTTGTCCTGCGCCGCAGTCCGGGACGCGACGCCGCGTGTGCGGCGCAACACGCAAAACCCGCGTCGGCTCCTGCCGCGCCGATGCGGACGGTTTCGTGGAGGTCTGGGGATGAAGCAGCTGCAACGCATTCTCGATAACGTCATCGCCCGCACGAACATCAACCTGCGACGCAGCGCCATCGATGTGGGCCCCTACGTCCATGGCGCGGTCCCCCAGGAGAACTACGCCCAGTTCTACGCCTTCTACGGCATCACCACCGAGCATCCGCTCTTTTTCAATTTCCAGTGTTCCTCTCTGGCCGGCTCGTACTTTTTTGGCAAATGCGACGTACAGCACTCCGTGCTCTACAAATGCGACGTGCGCGGCGACGAACTCAAATCCGTGACCAGCGGATTCAGCGTGGACAATGTCTGCCTGCACCTGCATACCGATGAAGTGATCCGCATCGTGGACAGTTTCCTGCACAAGGCGCTCATCCACAGCTTCAGCCACGATCCCGAGTTTCCCGAGGAATTCCTCATCAAGAACACCGTCGCCCTGTCCTACGCCAACATCCACGGCTCGCCGGTCATGGGCTCCTTCCTCGGCCCCTTCTGCACCATCGACCTGTGCACCGTGCAAAACAGCTCCATCGGAGCCTACGCCTACGTGCAGGTCTGCGACCTCTCCCCGAGCATCGTCGAGCCGGGCCACATCTGGATCCGCAACAAGTCCGGCGACGAATTCAGCTACAAATACGCCCCCGAAGTGCTCGCCAAATACGTCTCCATCACCCCGGGAGAGCGCGCAAAGGGCGTCTTCATGGACTTCGTGGAAGGCCGCAAGCGCGATTTCGAACGCGTCTTCGGCTTCCTCTACGCCTCCCGGCCCGAGACCTACGCTCCGGGCTCCTTCGTCTCGCGCTACGCCGTGGTCAAGGGCGAAACCAGCATCGGCGAAAACGTGCTGGTGGCCCAGCGCGCCTACCTGGAAAACGCGCGCCTGGGCAAGGGCGCCAACGCCCAGGAGAACAGCTACGTCGTCGATTCCGTGCTCGAAGGCTACGACGTCACCGCCCACGGCGCGAAGATCATCGGCAGCCGCCTCGGCACCAACGTGTTCGTGGGCTTCAACTCCTTCCTGCGCGGCACGCCCGAAGCGCCCCTGACCATCGGCCAGGGCTCGGTGGTCCTGCCCCACACCATCATCGACCTGGAAGAACCAGTGACCCTGCCCCCGCTGCACGTGGTCTGGGGGCACGTCAGCCGCCAGTCCGACCTGGCCACGCAGTCCGTCTCCATCGAGGATTTCGCCAAGGTGGACGGCGAGGCGACCATCGGGGCCATGACCTTCACCGGCAACGGCGAACGCTTCATCCGGGCCTTCCAGAACCGCATCCACCACATCCTGGAAGCCAACGGCGCCTACTACGACGGCGTGCAGAACCAGGGACACGCCCAGAAGACCAAAAACATCACCTACAACCTCATCCAGCCCTATGTGGAAGGCGGCTTCAAGGGCGTCTACCCCAACATGCGCATCTTCCCCCTGTGTTCCGACGACCTCGTCCTCTAAGCACCCGCCTGTCTCAAAACATATTGGACGCCCCGCCGCCGCGCGCGACGGGGCGTTTTCGTTTTCCGCAGCCCCGCGTGTTGCCAAATCGTCCGCCCTGTCGCATATGCTGGAGGCAGCCTCGACGTTCCCGTCAAACGCACAAACCTCGGAGCGACGCCATGAACGCCAAGAACGCCCTGCTCATATCGGCCGACAATTTCGAGGACAGCGAACTGCTCTACCCCCTCTACCGCCTGCGCGAGGCCGGGTTCCACGTGGACATCGCCGCGCCGGCCGCGGGCCCCATCACCGGCAAGCACGGCTACGCCGTCACCGCCAACCTGGCTGCGGACGCCGTGGAATCCGCCGGCTCCTGCGGCTACAGTCTGCTCGTCCTGCCCGGCGGTAAGGCCCCGGCAACCCTGCGCACCATCCCCAAGATCATCGATATCGTAAACGATTTCGCCTCCTCCGGCATACCCATGGCCGCCATCTGCCACGGGCCGCAAGTCCTGGTCACCGCCCGCCTGTTGCGCGGCCGCCACGCCACCTGCTACAAGACCGTGGCCGACGAACTCAAGGAAGCCGGCGCGCTCTACGAAGACGCCCCCGTGGTGGTGGACGGCAACCTCGTCACCTCCCGCATGCCCGACGACCTGCCCGACTTCATGCGCGAAGTCATGAAGAAGGTGGGATAGGGAGAGGCGAGGAGAGAAGAGAAGATGCCTCCGGCGGNNCCCCCCGGACCCCCTCGACGGGACGGGCGACGGGCACAGTCGGAAACGTCGGGCGGCGAGACGGCGGACCGTTTGGTGGCGAAGCGCCGCATTTAAGAAACAGCAGGAGGGAAACCTTTCTGGTCTCCCTTGTCGGGGGCGCGCGATTGCCCGGAAT
>DQED01000225.1 GCA_003525525.1 Desulfovibrio sp. | reverse complement strand
CAGCGGCCATGCCCGCCCTCGGCGACGCGCCCGGGGCTGGCGACGCCACGCCCGCGCAGTAACCGACGGCCGTTTATGCCGGCCGTCGCCAACCACGACGAAGGCTTGCATGGATTTGCTTGGCAACGAGAAACGGCCCCTGGCCGAGCGCAGCCGTCCCACGGCGCTTGCCGAATTCGTCGGCCAGACCCACGTGATTTCCCGCCTGACGAACATCCTGGCCGGCCCGCGCCTGCCGAGCCTGCTTTTTTTCGGCCCGCCGGGCTGCGGCAAGTCCACGCTGGCGCTGATTCTGGCGCGGGCCAAGGGGCGGCCCTACGTGCGCGTGAGCGCGCCCGAGGCCGGGCTCGCGGCGCTGCGCGACCTGATCAAGGGCAAGGAAATTCTCATCCTCGACGAACTGCACCGCTTTTCCAAGGCGCAGCAGGATTTCTTCCTGCCGCTGCTCGAAACCGGCGAGATCGTGCTTTTAGCCACCACCACGGAAAACCCGTCCTTTTCCGTGACGCGCCAGCTCCTGTCGCGGCTGCACGTCTTCCGGCTGCGGCCCCTGTCCCACGCCGAGCTCCTCATCCTCGCCGAACGCGGGGCCAAGGAGGCGGGCATGGACCTCGCCCCGGAAAGCCTGGAAGTGATGGCCATGCTCTCCTCGGGCGACGGCAGGACGCTTTTAAACCTCGTGGAATTCGCCGCCGCCCTGCCGGAGGCGATGCGCGCGCCCGAAGAACTCAAGAAACAGCTGCCCGAGGCCCTGGCCCGGGGCGACCGCGACGGCGACTCGCACTACGAGCTGGCCTCGGCCATGATCAAGTCCATCCGCGGCAGCGACCCGGACGCCGCGCTCTACTATCTGGCCTGTCTGCTGGAATCCGGCGAGGACCCGCGCTTTTGTTGCCGCCGGCTCATGATTTCGGCCTCGGAGGACGTGGGTCTGGCCGATCCCATGGCCCTGCCCCTGGCCGTGTCCGCGGCCGAGGCCGTGGAGAAGATCGGCATGCCCGAAGGGTTCATCCCCCTGGCGCAGACGGTCGTCTATCTGGCGCTGGCTCCCAAGAGCAACAGCAGCTACGCCGCCTATCTCGCCGCGAAAAAAGACATCATGCAGTCCGGGGTGAAGCCCGTGCCCCTGCACCTGCGCAACCCGTCCACGCGCCTGCAACGGGAGTGGGGCTTCGGCAAGGGCTACAAGTATCCCCATGCCTACCCCGACGCCTGGGTGGACCAGGAGTACATGCCCGAGGAACTGGCCGGCCGGCAGTATTACACGGCCAAGGACCAGGGCCTGGAGCCGCGCCTGGCCGCCAGGCTGGCCCGGCTGCGCAAGGGACGGTCCTGATCCGCCCCGGGCGGGAATTTTGACCGCTGCCGGAGTCCTGCCGGGTCAAAAGGATACGCCAGCCCGGATGGGCCGCGCCGGGCTCTTGCGCGTCCCGCGCTGACGGAAGGCCTTGCGAGGCCGGACAAAAGTCGCCAGCGCCCGGCCTTGCCGGGGTGTTGCAAAAAAGCTACTTTTTCCGGCGCGGTCCGGCACGACGCCGGCCGCCCTGTTCGGAAAGTGTCCCGGCGCGCCGCGCCGCCCGCCTTTCCCCACACGGCCCGGCGCCGGACGCGTCACGCTTCCGGCCGTGGCCCATACCCGGACGCGTGACGCCATGAACGACCCCCGCTTCGAGGCCTTTTTCACCGGACCCGCCCGGGAATACCTGATCCGGGCCATCGACCTCGCCCTGGAGGAGGACGGGCCGGACCTCACCTCCCAGGCCGTTTTCGCCCCGGACGACCGGCTTGCCGCGCGCATCGTGGCCAAGCAGGATTCCCTCGTGGCCGGGCTGCCCATCCTGCCGCTGGTGCTTGAGCGCATGGGCGACGCCGCGCGCTGCGAGGTCGCCTTTTCCGCCGCAGACGGCGACGCCGTGGCGGATCGTACGGTCGTTGCCGCCATCACCGGTCCGGCCGTGACGCTGCTGAAGGCCGAACGGGTCATGCTCAATTTCCTCTGCCATCTCTCCGGCATCGCCAACCGGGTCCGTCAGGCCACAGCCGCCCTCGGCGGCGGCAGAACCCGGCTGCTCGACACGCGCAAGACCCTTCCCGGGCTGCGCTATCCCGAGAAATATGCGGTCCTCGTCGGCGGCGGCGTCAACCACCGCAAGAACCTGGCGGAAATGCTCATGTTCAAGGACAACCACATCGACCGGGCCGGCGGCATCCCGCAGGCCATGGCCGCCTTGCGCAAGGCCTACCAGGGAAGAATGGACAAGATGCCGCCCGTGGAAATCGAATGCCGCACCCTGGAGGAGGTCGGACAGGCCGTGGCCGAGCGGCCGGCACGGATCATGCTCGACAATATGGACATGGAGACCATGCGCAAGGCGCTTTCCATGGTGCCGCAGGGCATCGAGACGGAGGTCAGCGGCGGGGTGGACCTCGCGGCCCTTGCCTCCATCGCGACCCTGGGCGCGGATTTCGTGTCCGTGGGGCGCATCACCCATTCCGCGCCGAGCGCCGATTTCAGCATGCTGCTCAAGGAGACCACAGCCCCATGAACGACGCATCCGTCACGCAGCGCATCACGGACATTCGCCGCGCCCGCGGCGAGTCCCTGGCCATCCTCGCGCACCACTACCAGCGCGACGCCGTGGTCGCCCACGCCGACATCCTGGGCGACTCCCTGGAGCTTTCCCGCAAGGTGGCCGGGCTTTCGGCCCGGGACATCGTTTTTTGCGGCGTGTTCTTCATGGCCGAGACCGCGGCCATGCTGGCAGGTCCCGGGCAGCGGGTGCACATCCCCGCGCCGGACGCCGCCTGCGTCATGTCCGAGATGGCCCCGGCCGCCCTCGTCGAAAGGGTGCTGACGCGCCTTGCCGCGGCCGGGCGCGACGTGTTGCCGCTGACCTACGTCAACTCCTCCGCCGCGGTCAAAGCCGTGGTCGGGGCGCGGGGCGGGTCGGTATGCACCTCGGCCAACGCCGGCAAGATGCTCGAATGGGCGCTCGACCAGGGGCGCGGCGTGCTCTTTCTACCCGACAAGATGCTCGGGCAAAACACCTACAACGCCCTGGGCGTTCCCGTGGAAAAACGCTGCATCCTCGACGTGCGCGGCGGCGGGGAGCGCCTGGACCTCGCGGCCGCAGCTTCGGCCGAAGTGCTTTTCTGGCCCGGGCAGTGCGTCATCCATGCGCGTTTCAAGGCCCGCGACATCGCGGCCGTGCGCGCCGCGCACCCGGGCGTCAAGGTGGTGGTCCACCCCGAATGCGCCCCCGAGACCGTGCAGGCCGCGGACGCCGCCGGCTCCACCTCGTTCATCATCAAATACGTGGCCGAAGCCCCGGCCGGGGCCGAGATCGTCATCGGCACGGAAATCAACCTCGTTTCACGGCTCGCCCGGCGCTACCAGGGCGAAAAGACCATCCGTCCGCTTTGCGTGTCCGGCTGTTCCAACATGGCCAAGGGCACGGAAGAGAACCTGCTGGCCCTGCTTGAGACTCTGGACACCGCCGCGCCCGTGACCGTGCCCGAGGACGTGCGTGGACCGGCCACGGCGGCGGTGGCCAAGATGCTTGAAGTTTCGGCCCGATAGGCGGCCGGAAAGGGAGAACGCGCGATGGTCTACCGCATGCACGCAAACGCCCTGGTCGTGGGCTCGGGACTGGCCGGCCTCACGGCCGCGCTGACGCTGGCCGATCACGGCCTGGAAGTGATCCTGCTCACCTCCGGCGACGACCTCGACGACGGCAACAGCGCCCTGGCCCAGGGGGGCATCGTCTTTCGCGGCCCGGACGACTCGCCGCAACTGCTCGAACGCGACATGCTCACCTGCGGCTGGCGCTACAATTCGCCGCGCGCCGTCAAGTACCTGGCCAAACGCGGCCCGCAGGTGGTCCAGGAGATGCTCATCGACCGCCTGCAGCTGCCCTTCGACCGCAAGGGCGACGGCTCCGGCTGGCACCTGGGCAAGGAGGGCGGCCACAGCGTGTCGCGCATCCTGCACATGGCCGACCGTACCGGGCGCGCCATCATGGAAGGGCTCATGGCCGCGGTCAAGGCCCATCCGAACATCAAGATCCTGGTCAAGCGCACGGCCGTGGACCTGCTCACCTCACACCACCATGCCACGCTGCTCGAATTCAAGTACCAGTTGCTCAACCAGTGCCTGGGGGCCTACGTCTTAAACGAGGTCTCGGGCCAGGTGGAGACGATCCTGGCCGACTTCACGGTCCTGGCCACGGGCGGTTGCGGCAGGCTCTTCCTGCACACCTCCAACACCCGTTCCTCCATCGGCTCGGCCCTGGCCATGGCCTCGCGCGCCTTCGCCAAGGTCATGAACGTGGAGTACGTGCAGTTCCATCCGACCACGCTTTTCCACCGCGCCGACCGGCGGCTGCTCATCACCGAAGCCCTGCGTGGCGAAGGGGCGCGGCTGGTCAACGACCGGGGCGAGCCGTTCATGACGCGCTACGACCCCCGCGCGGACCTCGCCCCGCGCGACATCGTGACCCGGGCCATCCTGGCCGAGATGCTCAAGACCGACCACGACTGCGTCTACCTCGACGTGGCCAACTACGTGAAAAACGTGGCGGAACACTTCCCCACGGTGTGCAAGGGCTGCCTCGAGCTCGGCATCGACGTCACGAAGCAGCCCATCCCTGTGGTGCCGGCGGCGCACTATTTCTGCGGCGGCGTGCTCACGGACAATGCCGGCCGCACGACTCTGGAACGGCTCTACGCCGCGGGCGAATGCGCCTGCACCGGCATCCACGGGGCCAACCGCCTGGCGAGCACGTCGCTTCTCGAGTGCCTGCTGTGGGGCTACAGCGTGGGCCAGGACATCGGCAAGCGGGCGGGGCACAAGGTCACGCTCGGCCGCCGGCTCGTGGACAGCATTCCGGACTGGGTGAGCCCGGGCTCCAACCAGAACGAGGACCCGGCGCTCATTGCCCAGGACTGGGCCACCATCCGCAACACCATGTGGAACTACGTGGGCATCAACCGCTCGTCCTCGCGCCTCAAGCGCGCCTTCGAGGATCTGCGCGAGCTCAACAAGCACCTGCACGACTTCTATCGCGAAACGCCGCTTAGTAAGGCCATCGTGGACCTGTTCCACGGCTGTCAGGCCGCCTACACCATCACCATCGCGGCCATGCAGAACCGCCGTTCGCTCGGTTGCCACTACCGCATCGACTGACGCGCCAATAAAAAAATCCCGGCTCGCACCGGGATTCCCCACATCCTCCCCCTTTCGGGGTGGTCCAGGAGGGGCCCTTGCCCCTCCTGGCCGCCGGAGGCATTCTTCTTATCTTCTCTTGTCTATCTTTTCACTTCTCTCACCACACCCGCCGCACCTTCACGCCGCGCGCGGCCATGCGGTTCTTGCAGTCTTCGATGGAGTATTCGCCGTAGTGGACGATGGAGGCGATCAGCGCCGCCGAGGCCTTGCCCACGGTCACGGCGTCGGCCATGTGGTCGGGGTTGCCCGCGCCGCCGGAGGCGATGACCGGGATGGTCACGGCTTCGCTGATAAGGCGCGTCAGCGTCAGTTCGTAGCCGGTCTTGGCCCCGTCGGCGTCGATGGAGTTGCAGCAGATCTCGCCGGCCCCCAGCGCCTCCACGGTCCTGGCCCATTCCACGGCGTCGAGGCCCATGGGCTTGCGCCCGCCGTGGATGACGATCTCGTAGCCGGAGGGAATCTTTTCGCTGACCGGCACCTGTTTGACGTCCATGCCGACCACCACGCACTGGGAGCCGAACGCGGCCGCGCCCTGGCTGATGATGTCCGGATTCTTCACGGCCGCGGAGTTGACCGAGATCTTTTCCGCGCCGGCCAGAAGCACCGCGCGCATGTCCTCCACCGTGGAAATGCCGCCGCCCACGGAGAAGGGGATGAAAATCTGGCTCGCCACCTTGTCCACCACGTCGAGCATGATGCCCCGGCCTTCGCTCGAGGCCGTGATGTCGTAGAAGACGAGTTCGTCGGCGCCGGCCTCGTAGTAGAGGCGGGCGGTTTCCACCGGGTCGCCGATGTCCACGTTGCCCTTGAACTTGATGCCCTTGGTGAGCTTGCCGTCGCGGACGTCGAGGCAGGGAATGACGCGTTTGGAGAGCATGGTTAGCGTGCCTCCTTGCAGTAGGCGGCGAAGTTGGCCAGGAGCGCGAGTCCTGGGCGGCCGCTTTTTTCCGGATGGAACTGCACCGCCCAAAGCCCCTTGCGGCCGTGGATCGAGCAGAAGGGCAGCCCGTAGTCCGTGACGCCGATGACGTATTCGGCGGCGGGCACCGGGTAGTAGCTGTGCACGAAATAGAATTCGGCTTCCTTGTCGATGCCGTCGAAGAGCTCGCACGGCCGCGAAAGCGTCACGCGGTTCCAGCCCATGTGCGGGATGCGGATGGGTTCGCCGTCCTCGTCGGTCAGCGCCGGCGAAAACATGGCGCACTGTCCGGGAATGACGCCGAGGGCCGTGGTGTCGTTTTCCGCGCTGTATTCGAGCAGGATCTGGCAGCCAACGCAGATGCCGAGCAGCGGCTTGCCGGCGGCCACCTGCGCGGTGAGCAGGGCGTCGAGGCCGGTGGACGTCAGCTCGTGCATGGCCTGGCCGGCCGCGCCGACGCCGGGAAAGACGATGCCCGCCGCGTCGGCGATCACGGCCGGATCGGCGGTGATGCGGCAGGGGATGCCGAGATGGTCCAGCGCCCGGCGCACGCTCGTCTGATTGCCGGCCTTGTAATCCAATATGGCAAGCATGCGGTGTAACTCCTTGCGCCTTGCCTCCGGCGGCCAGGAGGGGCGTTGCCTCTCCCGGACCTCTCCGGCAGGGGCTCTGCCCCTGCACCCCGCCGGGGGGAGTGATTCCCCCCGGCCCCCCCGAAGGGAAAAGTGGGGGGAGGCCCTTGTGAAATGGGTATGCGACGGCGCGAAGCGCCATTTCGCAGGCACCGGTTGTGAACATTTTTGGCGTGTTTGGCAAGGCGGGCGCGTACGGCGCGAAACGCCTACTTCTTGCGTTTGAACATCTTTTCCATTTCGCGAATCGAGAAGCGCACCGTCACCGGCCGGCCGTGCGGGCAGTAGTCGCGTTCCGGGGCCCTCGCCCACTGGGCGAGCAGCGCCACGGCCTCGTCGTCGGCCAGGCGCGTTCCCGCCTTGACCGCGGTCTTGCAGCTCATGAGGATCCAGAGGTCCTGCAAGGACTTCGATTGCCCGGACAGGGCGGCGGAGAGGTATTCCCGCGCCTGGCCGAGGGTGAGCCCGGGGGGTGCGCCGGTGATGGCGACGACGCCCGGACGGGGCGTTTCCAGGATGAAGCCGACGGCGCGCAGTTCGTTGTGCAGCTCGCGCAGCTTCGCCTGCTCGCTCGGGTGCAGCGACGTCTCGACCGGGATGCCCACCGGCCGGCTGTCGCCGCGCGAGCCCGAGGCCTCCATGGCCGCGTAGATGACGCGCTCGTGGGCGGCGTGCTGGTCCACGAGCACGAGTTCGCGGCCGAGATCCACGAGCAGGTAGGTGTCGGCGAACTGGCCGAGGTAGCGCAGTCCCGGCGGCAGGGCGGGTTCGATCTCCTCGGGCGCGCGGGCGAAGGCGGGTTCGGGCGCTTCCTCCGCTTCGGGCGTTTCGGCGCGTGCGTGGCGTTCCACGGCCGGGGGCGCGAAATGGCGCACCGGCG
>DQED01000227.1 GCA_003525525.1 Desulfovibrio sp. | reverse complement strand
TTGCCTTCCTGGCGCAGGACGCCGGCGGCGCGGCATTTGGCTTCGGTCTGGTGCTTGATGTAGTCGTCGTAGGCGATGACTTCGGCGCGGATGAAGCCGCGTTCGATATCGGAGTGGATTTGCCCGGCGGCGGCCGGGGCTTTGGTCCCGGCGGTGATGGTCCAGGCGCGCACTTCCTTGGGGCCGGCGGTGAAGAAGCTGATGAGCCCGAGCGTATGGTAGGCCAGGCGCGCCACGCGGTCGAGGCCGGATTCGCTCAGGCCGTAGGAAGCGAGGAATTCCTGGCGTTCGTCGTCGGCGAGGCCGGCGAGTTCTTCTTCCATGCGGGCGCAGACCACGACCATTTCCGCGCCGCGCGATGCGGCGATCTGCCGGATCTTGTCCACCAGCGGGGATTCGCCGTTGGGGTCGTCTTCGCCGACGTTGGCGCAGTAGATGACGCGTTTGCCGGAAAGCGGCCGGATTTCGTCGAACAGCGCGAGCATGGCCGGGGTATCGACGCCTTCGACGGTGGCGGCGGGCGCGCCGGTCATGAGGTGGTCGAGGAGGCGTTTGCCGGCGGCGACCTTGTCGAGGAGTTCCTTGTCCTTGCTGCCCTTGGTTTGCTTGACGAGGCGGTCCAGGCGCGATTCGAGGATTTGCGCGTCGGCGAGGATGAGTTCGGTTTCGATGACGTCGATGTCTCGGGCGGGGTCCACGGAGCCGGAGACGTGGACGACGTCGTCGTCTTCGAAGGCGCGGGCGACGTGGACGATGACCTCGGTTTCGCGAATGTGGGCCAGGAATTTGTTGCCAAGTCCCTCGCCCTTGCTCGCTCCGGCGACGAGGCCGGCGATGTCGGTGAAGCGCACGGTGGCGGGCACGATCTGCGCCGGGTTGACGAGCGCGGCCAGGGCGTCGAGGCGGGCGTCGGGCACGGGCACGATGGCCACGTTGGGCTCGATGGTGCAGAAGGGGTAGTTGGCGGCCTGGGCGTTCTGGGCTTTGGTCAGGGCGTTGAACAGGGTGGATTTGCCGACGTTGGGCAGGCCCACGATGCCGACGGAAACGGCCATGGGGGATCGTCCTTTTGCGGCGGCGCTTGCGCCGGATGGGGCCTTGTGGGGGAGGCCGTTTGGGGCGAGGCCGGGGCCGCGCGCGGCGGCCCCGGCGGGCTTACTTGATGTCCCGCGTGCGCAGGATGGTCTTTTCCAGGAAGTGGATCAGTTCGTAGTCCGAGGCCATATGGGACAGGGCCTTGGACACGGTCATGCTGAGGAGCTTGTCGAATTCGGGCTCCACGCCTTCGGCCGGCAGTTTCCAGACGGTTTCGCCTTCGTAGCGTTTCGTCATGGTCTGGCCGTTGTTGTCGGCGGTGACGGCGATGACGGCCACGGCCCGGGCGGAGAGTTGCGCGCCGGTCTGGCTCGGCTTGTAGGCGAGTTCGGTCAGTTCCACCGTGAGCTTGCGCACCACGGCTTCGCTTGCCGCGGCGGGCTTGAAGCCCTTGTCGCGCAGGCCCGATTCCACGGCGCGGCGCATGGCCGGGGCGGGATCGCAGGCCGTGTTCAGCTTGCCGGCGAAGGAGGAGGCGGGGTTGCACAGCCCCACCTCGGAACTGGGCCGGGCGTCCTTGACCGCAACCGAGACTTCGACGTCGCGGCCGAGGGCTTCCTTTTCCACGACCACGGACGGCGTGACGGTGGCTTGTTGGCCGGCGCAGCCGGCAAGCACGGCGACAAGCGCCAGGGCCGCAAAAAGGGCCGACGCCCGGAGGCGTCGGCCGCGTGGTGACAGATGCTGCTTCATGACGTCCTCGCACCGCCGCTCGGGCGGTCAGGCCGTCTCTACAAGACCTTGCGCAGGGCCGCAAGCGCGGCGGCGTAGTCGGGCTCGTTGGTCACTTCGGGCACGAGCTCCATGTAGGCGACCTTGCGATCCTTTCCGAGCACGAGAACGGCGCGGGCGAGCAGGCGCAGTTCCTTGATGCACAGGCCGTAGGCCTGGCCGAAGGAGGCGTCGCGGTGGTCGGAGAGGGTGACGATGTTTTTGACGCCCGTGGCCTCGGCCCAGCGTTTCTGGGCGAACGGCAGGTCCATGCTGATGACCAGCGCCTTGGCCTGTCCGGTGAGGCTTTCCATTTCCTTGTTGAACTTGCGGGCTTCCAGGTCGCACACGGCCGTATCCAGGGACGGCACGGCGATGAGGATGAGGCCTTTTTCGGTGAAATCGCCGAGCTTGGCCGGGGCCAGCTCGTTGGTCAGCACGGTGAAGTCCGGGGCGGCGTCGCCCACGCCCACGGGGGCGCCGACGAGGGTCAGCCCGCCGCCGAGGAAAGTGATAAGTCCGGTGCGCTCGCTCATGGCGCGTTCCTCCTTGCAGATGGTGGGTCGCCAGGGGGCGACCATGGCATCTTATGGCCCCAGGGCGAGCCGGCGTCAACCAGGAGACGCGCGCAAGCGGCAGATGCGCCGCGTAGGCGTCGCCCGCGCTTGACTTTGCCGGTCATGCCGGCTTCTCTCGCCGGAAAGGAGAACCGCCATGCGTCGATGCAACACCGTCTTGCTCGTTTTGTGGATGCTTCTCGCCCTGCCGGTCGCGGCCGCGTCCGCCGGCCCGGCCACGCCCGAAGCCGCGGGCCTCGTGGACATCGCCAAAGCCGCGCCGGACGTCAGGCTCGACATCCGCTACGCCACGCCGAACAATTTCACCAAGGTGGCCGTCTATCCGGCCGCGAAATGCTACCTGCGCGCGGACGTGGCCGCGCGGCTGGCCCGGGTCCAGGCCGACCTGGAAAAGCAGGGCCTGGGGCTCAAGGTCTACGATTGCTACCGCCCCTTCTCCATCCAGAAGAAGTTCTGGGCGCTCGTGCCGAACGAAGACTGGGTGGCCAAGCCCGTGGAAAAGGACGGCAAGCCCGTTTCCGGCTCCAAGCACAACCGGGGCGCGGCCGTGGATCTGACGCTCGTGGACGCGGCGGGCAACGAACTGCCCATGCCCTCGGGCTTCGACGATTTCACGGAAAAGGCCCGGCGCGACTACACGGGCGGCGACAAGGCGGCGCTTACGAACTCCAGGCGGCTGGAAGCGGCCATGCGCAAGGAGGGCTTCGAACCGCTGCCCTCGGAGTGGTGGCACTTCGACGGCCCGGGCTGGCAGGGCTACGAACTGCTCGACGCGCCCATCAACTGACCGCGTTTTCGCCGGCAGGGGGATCGGGCCGGGGGATGAGCGGCAGATAGACTTCGAACAAGCTTCCCCGGCCCACCGCGCTCGTGACGATCACGGCCCCGCCGCAGCCCTTGACGATGCCGTGCACCGCGGCAAGACCCATGCCCGTGCCCTGGCCGGGNNGGTGAAAAACGGCTCGAAGATGCGTTCGCAGATGTCCGGGGCCATGCCGTGGCCCGTGTCCGACACCCAGAGCCTGGCGTAGGGCCCCTCGGCCAGTTCGGTCAGGGGCAGGCCGGCGGCGATGCAGGGGCCGGTCGGGCGGGGCGGGGCGGGCGAGGCCGCAAGCCCCACCTCCATGACGCCGCCTTCGGGCATGGCCTGGGCGGCGTTCAGGCACAGGTTCATGAGCACCTGGTGGATTTGCGCCGGGTCGGCCTCGATGGTCAGGGCCAGCTCGGAGACGCGCGCGCGGATCTCCACCCCGGGGTCCACCATGCCCTGGGCCAGCTTGACGGTTTCCTTGACCAGCGGCGTGAGCGGCAGCGGGCCCACGGTCAGCTCGCCCTGGCGGCTGAAGGTGAGGAGCTGGCGCACGAGGTCGCGGGCCCGCTCCGAGGCCCGGACCACGTCGGCCAGCGGCTTGCGCAGGGGATCGCGCCAGGGAATGTCGGCCAGGATCATCTCGGTGTTGAGCAGGATGGGCGTGAGCAGGTTGTTGAAATCGTGGGCCACGCCGCCGGCCAGCACGCCGATGGCTTCGAGTTTCTCCACCTGGCGCAGCCGTTTTTCCAGGCCCGTTTCGTAGGTCATGTCGCGCACGAGCAGGATGTGGTTGGCGATCAGTCCCATGGCGTCGCGCACCGGGGAGATGAGGGCGTCGGTCACGGCCTCTTCGCCGTTTTCCCGGGTCAGGCGCACGCGGCCGGACCAGCGCAGGCCAAGCGAAAGCATCTTGCGCACCGAATCTCCGAGAAAGCCCGCCAGATGCGCGTCGAGGCCCGCGGGGCCGGCCTGTCCCTGGCCGCCGCCGACGATCTGGGCAAAGGCGGGATTGGCGTATTCGAGCTTGAAATCGCGGCTGACGATGACCAGCCCTTCGGCGCTCTGGTCCACGGCGGAAACCAACAGCATGCGCTCTTCCTCGGCGCGCTTGCGGTCGGTGATGTCGCGGGCCGCGCCCTCGACGCGCGTCAGGCGGCCGTATGCGTCGAGCACGGCCCGGGCGTTGACCGAAAGCCAGACCGAGCGCCCGTCGCGGCGCACCACCTGCATCTCGTAGTCGAAGACGCGGCCGTTCTGGGCGAGCAGGCGCAGGAATTCCAGCCGGTCCTCCTGGCGCGTCTGGATGCGCGAGAACAGGTCGCCCTGCTCGAGCAGCACGTCATCGGCCGAGGCGTAGCCCAGGATGCGGGCCAGGGCCGGATTGCAGGCGGCCATGCCGCCCGCGGGGTCGAACTGGAAGATGCCTTCGGCAGAATTCTCGAAGATGTCGCGATACTTGGTCTCGCTCTTGATGAGCTCCTGCTCCATGCGCCAGTAGGCCGTGACGTCGCGGCCGGTGGCCTGGTATTCGCCCACCCGGCCGGCGTCGTCGAAGATGGCGCGCACGGTCCAGCTCAGGCAGCGCGTCTGCCCGCCGGCAAGCGTGAACAGATGCCTGATCTCCGTGGCCGGGGCGCGCGGGGTG
This sequence comes from Desulfovibrio sp., assembly GCA_003525525.1. Classification (GTDB taxonomy): domain Bacteria; phylum Desulfobacterota; class Desulfovibrionia; order Desulfovibrionales; family Desulfovibrionaceae; genus Solidesulfovibrio. The sequence goes on along the minus strand of DQED01000227.1, from coordinate 3,484 downwards.
AGGGCCAGGATGCGCCGGCGCAGCGCCGCGGCCTCATGCGCGGGCAGGCTTTCCAGGAACACGCCGCCGACGAGGGCTTCGGCGGACTTGCCGGCCAGCTTGGCCACGGCCCGGTTGACGAAGAGGCGCCGCAGCTGCGGATCGAGCCGCAGCACGAGCTCGGTCTGGTCCTCGACGATGGCCTGGTAGCGCCTTTTGGCGACGTCGAGCTCCTGCTCGGCCTGCCTGTGGGCCGTGATCTCGGTGAGCATGCCGCACACGGCGTCTACATCGCCCGCGGCATTGGCCAGCGGGATGCGCGCGGCCAGGAAGGAACGCTCCCGGCCGTCGAAGGTCAGGCGAATCTCGTTTTCATCCGCTTTTCTCGAAAGGATGGCTTCCCGCGCCGCGACCCTGAAGCGCGCAAAGGCTTCCTGCCCGCTCGTCTCGGCCATGGGCCTGCCGAGCAACAACTCCCGGGGCTTGCCGTGCAACCGCTCGAACGCCCTGTTGACGAACAGGAAGCGGAATTCGAGGTCCACCACGAAAACGGCCGTGATGGCGTATTCGAGGATGCCGTCGAGGCGCCCGGCATCGAAGGCCGGCGGCGAGGCGTCAAAGACGCAAACGACGCCCCCGGCCGGGGCGTCGTCCGGGCCGAGGGCCGCGCAGGCGGCATGGTCCGCGGCCCGGGTACGTTCTCCGCCACACAGGGGGCAGTCCGGACACGGCGTGTCGCGGCCGTAGAGGACCGCATGACAGTCCGCGCCCGCCTCTTCGCCCAATCGGGCGCGGGCGGGCGCGTTGCCGCGCAGGAAGCTTCGCGTCGCGTCCAGGACGGCGACGCCCTGCGCCAACGCCTCGGCAAGCGTCCGCGACGGTTCGTGCGTCAGGACTTGCCCGCCCTCACGGGCGAGCGTTACGGCCAGTCGGATTGGTGACGCCGTCGTCATAAGGCGAATAACCCTTGGGCGCAGGCTGGGCAGGAAGGGAAATCCCCTTGGATATCTTGGTCTTTTCGTACGTCTGCATCAGCTCGTCCATGTTCACGCTGTCCGGTTCGGGCAGCGAGGCCGCCGGGCCGGCGTTGGCGATGGAATAATACGCGAGCTTGAGCCCCTTGGTCGCCGGATCGTACTTGAGCTTGACCTTCACGTCCCCCTTGCGCCAGCGCAGAACCTCCACGCCGCCCTCCACGGACAGGGAAGGCTTGCCGTATTCCGCCGTGATCCGCTTGGCCATGGCCTCGCGGGCGATGATGCCGTCCAGGCGGACGTAGGCCGCGAACAGTTTCCCCGCGGCAAAGCCGTAGAACACCACCGGCGCGCGGCCGTCCACCCTGTAACGCTCGTTGAGATTGACGGCGTAGGTGACATCGCCGCTCTTTTTGAGCGTCAAAAAGGACGGCAAGGACGCAAGGCTCGTTCCGAAAGCCGTACCGGCGAAGCCGTCGGCCTGACGGGCCCAGCACGCACCGCTTGCGGCCAGGAGCGTGACCATGGCGAAAAGCGTGATCCCAAGGCGCATATTCCCTCCCCATGAAATCTTTCAACCACCGTATCGTTCCGGGGAACCCGAGCGCAAGCCGTGGAGGCAAAATACCGTGACCGCCGTCTGGCTTTTTGCGCGGGCCGCGACTATACGCAAAAGCGTAGCGACGTTTTTTTTCCGGTCGTGCCCAATGGAAAAAGTGCTCATCGTCGAAGACAGCAAAGTTTTTGCCCGCATCCTTATCCGGAAGATCGAGGATGAGTTGTTCTTTGACACATGCTGGGCTTCGAACTTCGAGGAAGCGCGCTATCTTCTTGAAGAAAATCCCGACGACAACACGTTTTTCGTCGCCCTGCTCGACCTGCACCTGCCCGACGCCGACGACGGACGCATCGTGGACTACGTCATCTCCCGCGGCATCCCCGCCATCGTCTTCACCGGCGACGTGGAATCCGAAATCCGCGACCGCATCTGGGCCAAAAAGGTCGTGGACTACGTTTCCAAGGAATCCCCGGACAGCCTCGATTACCTCGTCTCCCTGGTGCGGCGCATCTCGCTTAATAAATTCGTCAACATCCTCGTCGTCGACGACTCCCAAACCGTGCGCAACCACCTCGTGCGCCTGCTGACCGCCCACGAGTTCATCGTCCACGAGGCCAACGACGGCGCCTGCGCCATTTCGGTCCTCGAACGACACCCCGAAATCAAGGTCGTCATCACCGACTACTTCATGCCCGGCATGGACGGCGTGGAACTCACCCGCCGCATCCGCCGCAGCCGCCGCAAGGACGAACTCGCCGTCATCGGCATCTCCGCCTACGGCAATACCATCCTCTCCGCCCGCTTCATCAAAAACGGCGCAAACGACTTCCTCAACAAGCCCTTCTCCAGCGAAGAATTCTACTGCCGCGTCACCCAGAACCTGGAAATGCTCGAATACATCCAGAAACTGCGCGAGACCTCCATCCGCGACCCCCTGACCGGCCTCTACAACCGCCGCCACTTCTTCGAAGCCTCCAAAGCCCTCCATTCCCGCCTGCGCTGCGGCCAGGCCACCATGACCCTGGCCATGATCGACATCGACCACTTCAAAAAGGTCAACGATACCTACGGACACGCCGTGGGCGACGAAGTCCTCAAACACGTGGCCCACGGCCTCGCCAACCGCTTCCGCGGCAGCGACGTCGTCGCGCGACTCGGCGGCGAGGAATTCTGCGTCATCGCCGCCGGCCTCGAAGGCCAACACGCCATGAACGTCTTCAACGACCTGCGCAACAGCATCGAACGCTCCAAAGCCAAAGCCGGCAAAACCAGCGTCGGCGTCACCATCAGCATCGGCATCTGTGACAAGCCCTGCGGCTCCCTCGACGCCATGCTCGCCGCCGCAGACGCCGCCCTCTACAAAGCCAAACGCACCGGCCGCAACAAAGTCGTCTGGGCAGACTAACCCGGGCGCGGCTTCAGCCCCCGGCAGGGCGCTGCCCTGCACCCGCTGGGGCGCTGCCCCAGACCACGCCGGGGGGAGTCACTCCCCCCGGTCCCCCCGTCCGGCGTCGTGGCGCGGGACGGGGGGACCGGGCACCGAAAGGCTTGGCGTTGGCGGTACGAAGATGGGGCCGTCGCCCTTTCAGGGCGAGTTTGAAGGCATTTTTTAAAATGCACCGCGTACCGACCGTCTTCCCACCCGCTTGCCGCTCCCCCATCGGGGAGGTCCAGGAGNNCCGCCGGAGGCATCTTCCTCTTCGCCTCTTTCCTCCTACTCCTTTTCCCTCCCACACTCCCGCTCCCGCAGCAGCATGATGGCGAGCGCGTTGACAGTGGCGCCGGCCAGGGCGGAGCCGCCTTTGCGGCCGGAGATGGCGATCCAGGGCACATCGGCGCGGGTCATGAGCAGGGCTTTGGATTCGGCGGCGTTGACGAAGCCGACGGGCATGCCGATGACAAGGGCGGGCGGAGGGCCGCCGGCGTCGAGGTGTTTGAGCAGGCGCAGCAGGGCGGTGGGCGCGTTGCCGAT
>DQED01000226.1:5805-7089 GCA_003525525.1 Desulfovibrio sp. | reverse complement strand
GGTTCGGGGCAGCGCCCCGATCTCCCCCTTCGTACATTGACGCCGCCCGGACCTTGTGAAAATATTGACCGGATTACGCGCATGGGCGCGCGGCCCAAATTTTGCCCGAGGATTCCCCCATGAACTGGCCCCACAAGGATCTTCTCGACGTATCCCAGCTCTCCCGGGAAGACGTGGACGTGGTCATGCGCACCGCCGCCTCCTTCCGGGAAATCAACACCCGTCCCGTCAAGAAGGTGCCCACGCTCAAGGGCAAGAGCGTGGTCCTTTTTTTCGCCGAGCCGAGCACGCGCACCAAGACCTCCTTCGACATCGCCGGCAAGCGCCTCTCCGCCGACACCTTCGGCCTGGCCAAGACCGGCAGCTCGCTGCAAAAAGGCGAGACCCTCAAGGACACGGTGCGCACGCTCGAAGCCATGAACCCCGACGCCATCGTCATGCGCCACGCCTCTTCCGGCGCGGCCGAGTTCGTGGCCAAGCGCGTGGGCTGCGCCGTCATCAACGCCGGCGACGGCTGGCACGCCCACCCGACCCAGGCGCTGCTCGACCTCTTCACCCTGCTCGAAGTCTGGGACACGCTCGCCGGCAAGACCGTCGTCATCCTCGGCGACGTGGCCCACAGCCGCGTGGCCCGGTCCAACTGCCGCCTGCTGCCGACGCTCGGGGCCAGGGTGCGCATCTGCGCCCCGCGCACGCTCCTGCCCAAGGACGCCGGAGCCCTCGACGCGGAAATCTTCCACGACCCCGAGGAAGCCCTCGCCGGGGCCGACGCCGTCATGTGCCTGCGCCTGCAGCTCGAACGCCAGGAAGCGGGGCTGCTGCCCGACCTGCGCGAATACGCCCGGCGCTTCTGCCTGACCACGGAGCGCCTCAAACGCGCCAACCCCGACGTCAAGGTGCTCCACCCCGGCCCCATCAACCGCGGCGTGGAAATCGCCTCGGACCTGGCCGACGCCGGCAACTCGCTCATCCTCGACCAGGTGGCCTCGGGNNCGGGCGTGGCCGTGCGCATGGCCATCCTCTACCTGCACATCACCCGCAAGGACCAAGGGGCCCGTCCATGACCGCCGACACCCTGACCGTCGCCAATGTCCGCATCCCAGGCCGGGACGGCGCGTGGGACCTTTTCGTCGCAGGCGGCAAGGTCCGCGAACTCGCGCTGCACGACCCCAATGCCCCGCGCCCCGAAGGCCGCGGCATCGACGGCACGGGCCTGCTGCTCATGCCGGCCCTGACCGACGCGCACACGCACATGCGCGAGCCCGGCCAGGAATGGAAGGAAGA
>DQED01000226.1:5286-5792 GCA_003525525.1 Desulfovibrio sp. | reverse complement strand
ATCCTGTGCATGGCCAACACCGACCCGGTCAACGACAACGGGGCCATCACCCGCTTCATGCTGCGCCGCGCCCGGGACGCCTGGCCGAACGGCCCCAGGCTTTTCCCCATCGGCGCGCTCACGATGGGGCTTCGCGGCCGCGAACTCGCGCCCATGGCGGAACTCGCCGAAGCCGGCTGCGTCGCCTTCTCCAACGACGGCGAGCCGGTCGCGGACACCGAAATTTTCCGCCGCGCCATGGAATACGCCGCGGACATCGCCCCGGTCATCGACCACTGCGAAGACCCGTTCATGGCCAAGGGCTCCGGAGCCAACGAAGGGGCCATGAGCGCACGGCTCGGGCTTCGCGGCCAGCCCGACGCCGCCGAAGCCATCCAGGTGGCGCGCGACATCCTGCTCGCGGAATATTTGCACGTCCCCATCCACCTGGCCCACGTCTCCTGCCGCCGTTCCGTGGAACTCATCGCCGCCGCCAAAAAACGCGGCGCGCCGGTCACGGCCGAAAC
>DQED01000226.1:0-5264 GCA_003525525.1 Desulfovibrio sp. | reverse complement strand
GGCTACGACACCATGGCCAAGGTCAATCCGCCGCTGCGCAGCGACGACGACCGTCTGGCCCTCATCGAGGCCCTGCGCGAAGGCGTCATCGACATCCTGGCCACGGACCACGCCCCCCACGCCGCCCACGAAAAGGAAACTCCCTTCGAGGACGCGAAAAACGGCATCTCCGGGCTCGACACCGCCCTGGCCGCCCTGTGGGAGCTCGTGCGCCAGGGCAGGCTCGCCGCCACGGACATCGTCACGCGCTTCGCCTGGCGGCCGGCCGAAATCTTCAAGCTGCCCGTCAACCGCTTCGCCCCGGGCGATCCGGCCGATTTTCTGCTCTTCGACCCCGACGACTCCTGGGTCGTCACCCCGGAATCCCTGCGCTCCAAAGGCAAGAACACGCCGCTGCTCGGCCAGCCGCTCACCGGCCGCGTGGTGCTGACCGCCGTGGACGGCGTCGTGGTCCACGACCTCAAAGCGCCCGGAGCCTGATCCCAACCCCGCGACGACCCGCAAACGCTTTCGGAGGATATCCATGGCGCAACCCTTCAAGGACGCCACCGCCATCTGCAAGACCATCATGCGCAACGGCTACGACGCCTACGTCATAAACGCCGTGCTGCAGGAAAAAGCCCTGGACAAGGCCGCGCCGGAACTCGACCTCGCCACCGACGCGCCCCTGACCGAGCTGCAAAAGCTCTTTCCCGACACCGAGACCGTGGACGCCGGCGGCTCCTATGCGCGCGTGCTGCAAAACGGCACCCTCTTCCACTTCCACCCGGCCGACACCGCCGACGCCTCCCACCCCGAGGAGACCGTGGCCCGGCTCACCAGCCGCCTCGTCGCCCGCCTGGACGCCCTGGGCATCCTGCCGCCGCACCAGGCCTGCCCCTACCTCCCCCACCAGTTCGACGTCCACGACGGTTTCGCCGACCTGGCCTCGGGCGAGGTGCGCCTGATCGGCATCGCGGACGAGGCCCTGCGCCAGAACTACCTGCGCGCCGTGCGCGCCCTGCGCTTCTCGGCCAACTACAACATCCCGGTCGAAGCCAACACCTTCATGGCCATCCTGCGCGCCTCGCGCCGCATCCTCGACTACGTGTCCGTCAAGGACGTCATGGACGAATGGCGCAAGGTCGAGGCCGAAAACATGGCCACGTTCGTGGAACTGCTCTACGACACCATGATCCTGCACTGGTTCCTGCCGGAAGTAGCCACCCTCGCCCGCATCAAGCAGAAAACCGAGGAAGGCGTCGAATACACGCTCTTCGAACAGACGCTGGCCGTCATGCGCCACTACCCCGAAGAGCTGCCCTACGACTGGTACGGCACGCTGGCCTGCCTGTTCCACGACGTGGGCAAGCTGCACACCGCCGAATACGCCGGCGGCGACCTGCACTTCTTCCAGCACCACCAGGTCGGCGCGAAAGTCGCGCGCAAGATCCTCTCGCGCCTGGGCTTCCCGCCCGACGAGACCGACCTCGTCTGCAACCTCGTGCGCAACCACATGCGCTTCCACTTCATGCTCACCGACCGGGGCATCCGCCGCTTCAAGGCCCTGGACCAGTACCCGCGCCTGATCGAGATGGCCCGCGCCGACATCAAGGCCGTCAGCGGCACCTACAAGGAATTCAACCACAACATGAAAATGCTCGAGCGGACCGAAACGCCCGAGGAAATGCTCGAACCCCTGCTCAACGGCGCGCAGATCATGCAGCTGCTCGGCCTCAAACCCGGCCCCGCCGTCGGCCTCATCCGCGACGCGCTGCTCAAGGCGCAGATCTCCGGCGACGTCACCGGACTGCCCGAGGCGGAAGCCTTCGTGCGCGCGTATTGGGACAAGCAGGAATTGCATTAGTTAGGAAGAGAAAGGCGAAGACTGGGGCGCTGCCCCAGGCCCCGCCGGGGGGGATCATCCCCCCCAGACCCCCTGGACGGGGGAGGGGCAAGCGGCGAAGCGCCGCATTTTAAGAGTGTTTCTTTAAGGTTTTTTGCCTCTGGAGAGGCTTTCAAAAGAAAATTCCTTCAGACTCGCCCCGGAGGGGCGACGGGCCTGCGAGGCCGGAATTTGGCCGGCGAGCCTGGAGCGCAGCGACGGCATCGCCGGCCAAATTCCGGCCTCGCCGACGCACTCCCGCGAACGACCACATTCCCACCCGTTCCGGGCTCCCCATGCAGGGGGTCCGGGGGGGATGATCCCCCCCGGCCGCCGGAGGCATCTTTCTCTCCATCTCAATTTCCATATCCATCTCCATGTCGCCTCTGCCTCCGCCCCGACTCCCGGCCGCCCCTTCAACCCCAGCCCCAACTCCAACCCCAACCCGCAACCTTCACCCACAGACCCCATGACGAACCTGATCGACCTGACTTTCCACGAGCTTGAAACCCTGATCGTCTCGCTTGGCGAGCCGCCGTACCGCGCGCGCCAGGTCTGGCAGTGGCTGTGGCAGAAGGGCTGCCGCGACATCGCGCTCATGACCGACGTGTCCAAGGCGTTGCGGGCGAAGCTGGCCGAAGCGGCGGACATCGTCTGGCCCGAGGTCGTGCGCGTGCGCGAGAGCGAGGACGGCACGGTGAAATTTCTGCTCGGGCTTGCCGACGGCGAGGCTGTCGAGTGCGTGCTCATTCCCGAGAAGGACCATTACACGGGCTGCCTGTCCACGCAGGTGGGCTGCGCCATGGGCTGCGGCTTTTGCGCCACGGGCACGCTGGGGTTTCGGCGCAACATGACGCCCGGGGAGATGCTCGGGCAGGTGCTGGTGGCGCGGCAGTATCTGCTTAACAAGGGCGAGCCGCTTGCGCTGCGCAACCTCGTGTTCATGGGCATGGGCGAACCGCTGCTCAATTACGAGAATCTCATCAAGACGCTGGAGTCGCTGCACCATCCGCAGGGGCTCGATTTTTCCAGCCGGCGCATCACGGTGTCCACGGCCGGGGTGAAGCGGCATCTGCTGGATCTCGGGAAGACGGGGTTGTGCGCGCTTGCGGTGTCGCTGCACGCGCCGACGCAGGCGCAGCGCGAGCGGATCATGCCCGGCGCGGCCAAGCTGCCGCTTGATGAGCTGATCGAGCTTCTGCGGCAGATTCCGCTCAAGCCACGGGAGTCGCTGACGTTCGAATATCTGCTGCTGGCCGGGATCAACGACGCGGACGCCGACGCCCGGGAACTCGTGCGGCTGCTTTCGCGCGTGAAGGCCAAGGTGAACCTGATCGTCTACAATGCGACGCCGGGGCTGCCGTTTCGCCAGCCCTCCCCGGAGCGGGTGTTCGCGTTCCAGGAAATCCTGAAGGCGAAGGGGCTTGTGGCCACGGTGCGCAAGAGCAAGGGAGCGGACATCGCGGCGGCCTGCGGCCAGTTGCGGGCGGAAACGGAATGTCCTGCGGACGGCGGCGCATAAAATTCGGCCGTACACGCGGCGCTTGTCACCTATTTGCCGTTTCGTTAAGCTAGCTCTCCTTTTTCGCGCAAAAAATGGGCATAAGGAATCCCTCCATGAAACGACCCGATTTCGCGAAGTGCGGCGGCCTCGTCCCCGCCATCGCCCAGGAAGCCTGCACCGGCGAGGTGCTCATGATGGCCTACATGAACGAAGAGGCCTACGACAAAACCCTTGAAACCGGCGAAGTGCATTACTACAGCCGCAGCCGCCAGAAACTCTGGCACAAGGGCGGCACCTCCGGACACGTGCAAAAGGTCAAGTCCGTGCGCCTGGACTGCGACGCCGACACCATATTGGTGCTCGTGGAACAGATCGGCGGCGCGGCCTGCCATACGGGACGCAAATCCTGTTTCTACACCGAGCTGACCAGTGACGGCGAAGAGCGCGTCTGCTCCCCCATGGTCTTCGATCCCAAGGAGGTCTATAAATAAATGTCCGACAACAATAACAACAAGATGCTCAAACTTGGCATTCCCAAAGGCTCCCTCCAGGACGCCACCATCGCGCTGTTCGAGAAATCCGGCTGGAAAATCCGGATGCACCACCGCAACTACTTCCCCGAGATAAACGACCCCGAACTCACCTGCTCCATGTGCCGCGCCCAGGAGATGTCCCGCTACGTCGAATCCGGGACCCTCGACTGCGGCCTGACCGGCAAGGACTGGATTCTCGAAAACGAGTCCGACGTGGTCGTCGTCTCCGACCTGGTCTACTCCAAGGTCAGCAACCGGCCGGCCCGCTGGGTCCTGGCCGTGGCCGCGGATTCGCCCTACAAGCGCCCCGAGGATCTGGCCGGCAAGAAAATCGCCACCGAGCTCGTCAACTTCACCAAGCAGTATTTCGCCGGCGCGGGCGTGCCCGTGGAAGTGGAATTCTCCTGGGGCGCGACCGAAGCCAAGGTGGTCGAAGGCCTGGCCGACGCCATCGTCGAGGTGACCGAGACCGGCACCACGATCAAGGCCCATGGGCTTCGCATCATCTCCGAACTGCTGCTCACCAACACCCAGCTCATCGCCAACAAGAAGTCCTGGGAAGACCCGTTCAAGCGCCGCAAGATCGAGGTTCTCAACATGCTGCTGCAGGGCGCGCTGTGCGCCGAAGGCCTCGTCGGGCTCAAGATGAACGTGCCCGAGGAGAAGATGCCCCAGATCATGGCCCTGCTGCCGAGCCTCACCTCGCCGACGGTGGCCAACCTCTACAACAAGAACTGGCTGTCCATCGAAATCGTCGTGGCCGAAGGCACCGTGCGCGACCTGATCCCCAAGCTGCACGACCTCGGCGCCGAGGGCATCATCGAATACGCCCTCAACAAGGTCATCTAGCCCTTTCGCCCGCCCAGGCGGACACACGGCCGGGAACGCGCGCGTTCCCGGCCGTTTTGTTTTCCCGGGCGCGGGCATGAAAAAACGGGCGAACCCCGCAAGGTCCGCCCGTCATCTTCGTTTTTGGGAAAACGCCGGCTAGCCGAGCAGCTCGTTGACCTTCTTCATGACCGCGAAGGCGTCGGCCACGTAGAGCACGTCGGCCTTGCCCTGGGCCCAGCCGCAGGAGGGGTCGAGGTTGACGGCGCGGCGCTCGGCGATGAAGCGCCAGCCGACCACGTGCGGTTCCTCGCCGTGGCAGCAGGTGGCCAGGCCCTTGGGATGGCGCGGCGTCGCGCCGGTCTGGCCGACCTGGTGCAGGTGGGTGAGGAAAGGCAGCACCGCCTCGCCCTCGCCGCCCATGTCCACGAGGGACTTGCTGCTGCCAAGGGAAGCCTTGGACCTGCCCAGGAACCCGAGGATCAGTTCGCCGGCCTCGGCCGTATGCGGCGCGCCGTCGGCCTGCTTCTTGGTC
>DQED01000103.1:5599-6019 GCA_003525525.1 Desulfovibrio sp. | reverse complement strand
GCGCCCCAGCGGGTGCAGGGCAGTGCCCTGCCCGCCGGAGGCGTCCCGCTATCCTTCGTTCTGGCCGAGTTGGCGGATGAGCCCCGAGAGCGCGCCGGTCTGGTCGGCCAGATTCTGGAAATGCTGGGAGGCGTCCTGGGCGCGGTCGGCGTTGTCGCGGGCGATTTCGCTGACGCGGTCCATGCTGTCCATGATGGAACGGNNGGCGGCGGCGGCGATGGCCCGCACCTGCCCTGCCGAGGCGTCGGCCGCGCCGAGGATGCGGCGCAGCATTTCCCCGGACTGTTCGGCCAGCCCGGCCGTGGCGTCCACGGCTTCCATGGTCTGGTCCATGCCGTCCATGTTTTCGCGGGTCATGGACTGGATGGATTTGATGTTTGCGGTCACTTCGCCGGTTGCGGCCATGGTCTTTTCCGCGAG
>DQED01000103.1:0-5528 GCA_003525525.1 Desulfovibrio sp. | reverse complement strand
TCGGCGATGTCGGAGATGACCTGAACGACCGCGCCGATGCCTTCGGAGCGTTTGCCGAGTTGGCCCATGTCAGCCTTGAGCGTTTCTGCCATGGTCTTGAGCCGGCCCATGGCTTCCATGGTATCCTTGACGATGGCTTCGCCTTCCAGGGCGATCTCGCGCGTCTGTCCGGTGGCCGTGGACGCTTCGGCGGCGTTCTGGGCCACGTCGGTCACGGCGTCGCGCATCTGGCCCATGGCATCGGCCGTGGATTCCAGCTGTTGCTGCTGCTGGCGGGCTCCCTGCTGGATGTCCTGCCCCAGGTGCGTCAGGTCGCGCGTGGCCGCGCCCACTTCGCCGACGACGGAGGTCAGGCCGTCCACGGCCGCAAGCATGGCTCCGTTGGCGGCCTCGACCTTTTGCGCCGCCTCCCGGGCATCGCTTGCCGCCCGGGCCGAACGCTCGGCCTCTCGGGAGGCAAGGGCCTCCTTGTCGCGGATGGCGTCGAGGTTGCTTTTGAGCTCGGCGGCCATGGCTTCCAGTGCCTGCTGCAACTGGCCCACCTCGTCCGTGCCGCGGGCGCTCAAATGCACGTCCAGGTCGCCGGCGGCGATGCGCCGGGCCGCTTCGGTGGTCTCCCGGACGGGACGGGAAATGCCCCGGGAGATCATGAGGCTCAGCGGCAACAGCACGAGCAGGAACATGACCGCGAACACCGCCGCGTCAACGTAGGTCATGCGGTTTCCGAGCGCGCGCATGCGGTCGGCGATTGCCGCACGGGCCTCGTCCACGTTGTCGACGTAGACGCCCGTGCCGATCCAGTAGCGGGTTCCCGGAATCATGGTCGCGTAGCCGAGCTTGGGCATGTCTCCCTTTCCGGGCTTGGCCCAGGTGAACCTGACGAAGCCGCCCCCGGCCTGCGCCGCGGCGGCCAGCTCGCGTACCGAATACACGCCGTCCGGCCCCTTGAGTTCGCCCAGGTCCTTGCCGGGCAGGGTCGGATTGACCGGGTGGGCCACGTTGGCCGTGCCGGTATAAATGAAATAATATCCTGACCGGTCTTCCTCGAAAAAGGCGTCCTTGATGGCCGCCCGCAGATAGGCTTCACGTTTTTCATCGGGAACGGCGGCCAGTCCCGCGGCAAGCGCCGCGGCCAGACTGTCCGTGGCCACCTTGATCTTGGCCCTTTCGCCGGCCAGCATGACCTGCTGCGCCTCCCCGGCTCCGGCATCGGCCAACCGATACGAGGAATACGCGCCGACGCCGAAGATGACGGCGGCGGACAGTGCGGAAACGACAAACAAAAGCAACAACTTTTTGCTTACGGAGAGGTTTCTCAAGGCGGGCACTCCTTGCCTTGGTAAGAAAAAAACGCGCACGGCCCGGACGGGCCGTGCCGGAAAGCACGGACGCGAAACCTACAGGCTCGCGCCCAGAATCAGCAGGGCGACATAGGCGGCCGTAACGGTGAACACAAAATTGCGCATGCAGCGCACGAACCTCTTGCGCTTGGCCAGCATGAATTCAATCATGCCCAACCGCTCGTCGGGACGGTCACGCATGTGTGGCAATTTATCGATATAATGGTCCATATACGACTGTTCCGATAGCAGCAACAGATAGACACGCGGCCTGAAATAGAATCTATAATACAAGAGAAACAAGGCGAAATAGGCGACAAAAAGCAGCAGGGAATAACGCAGGCTGAGCATTGACACCTTCCTTCCGGGATATGCCGCGCCCGAAGGCGCGAGCCACTGTCTCCCATACTTCCCGCCCGAATTCAAGGCCGGCACCGGGCCTTGCCCCCGGCAAACGCCCGGTGTAGCTTCACCCCCGCTCCAAACCACCGCTCACGGAGGCTCCGACCATGACCACGGGCGACCGCCTGTCCCTGCTCGTCACCGGCCTCGGCCCCATCGGCAAGATTCCCTACGCCTCCGGCACCTGGGGCTCGGCCGCCGCCGCGCTCGCCGCGCCGGCCCTCTTCCTGCCCCTGCCCGGCCACTGGCGCGTCGTCATCCTCGCCACGCTCTTCTGGATCGGCGGCGTTGCCGGCACACGCGTCGAAAAACTCCTCAACCGCAAAGACCCCAGCCATATCGTCCTCGACGAACTCATCGGCCAGTGGATCACCTACCTGCCCTTCGCCGCACTCCCCCCCCTGGAACTCTTCGTCGGTTTCCTGCTCTTTCGCGGCTTCGACATCCTGAAGCCGCCCCCAGTCCGCGCCTCCGAAAACTGGCTGCCCGGCGGCTACGGCGTCATGATCGACGACGTGCTCGCCGGCGTCTACGCCTGCCTGTGCCTCGCCCTCTTCCACTGGCTGCGCGGCTAGGGCGGGGCAACGCCGGGACGCAGTACCGGACCCTGCCGGGGCTTTGCCCCGGACCCCACCGGGGGGAGGCACTCCCCCCCGGTCCCCCCGTCCGGCGTCGTGGCGCGGGAGGGGCTGCGGGCACCGGGAGGGTTGGCGTTGGCGGTACGAAGATGGGGCAGGAATTTCCCCCGCCGGAGGCCTCTTCCTCTCCATCTCTTCCCCTCTCCGCCCGCCCTCCCACACCTGGTCACCTAAACCAGATTTCACTTGCCCGGCGCTGGCCGGGGACGGTATGGGGGCCTTAATGCCCTGGGAGGTCCGGGGCAGAGTGTCAGGCACGGCAACGGAGGGTAGTTCCCGTTAACCAGCATTCCCATACCGGGCAATTGAGCGCCCCTTCGATTCGCCTGAGCGCGTGCGAGATCCCGGGATGACGGGGATACGGCCGGTTGCCGGCAGGACGCGACAACGGCGAATCTTTTTTGGGCGAAAAAAAACGGCCGCCGGGTATCCCGACGGCCGTTTGACGTAGTGGCGAAGAAAGCTGCTAGTAGGTGGCGCGGAATTCGTCGCGGCGGTTCTTGGCGTAAGCGGCTTCGCTGTGGCCCGGATCCAGGGGACGTTCCTTGCCGTAGCTGACGGTGGACAGGCGATCTGCGGCGATACCCAGGTTGGACAGGTACTGGGCAGAGGCCTGCGCACGACGCTCGCCGAGGGCGAGGTTGTACTCGGCCGTGCCGCGCTGGTCGCAGTTGCCTTCGATGATCAGCTTGATCTGCGGATACTGGCGCATGATCTCGGCCTTGCGGGTCAGGATCTGGCGCGATTCGGCGGTCAGGTTAGAGCTGTCGAAAGCGAAGTGGACCATCTGCGCCAGCTCGTTGGCGGCCTGGCCCATCTTCTCGCGCAGGGCGCGTTCCTGTTCCAGGCGCGCGCGCTCCTGGTCTTCCCAACTGGTACCGGAACCATCGCCGGGGCCGCCGGCTTTTTTGGCGCAACCAAATCCCGCCAGAGACAGCATGAGCACCAGCATTGCCAAAATCACAATCCTCGAACGCATCATTTTTTCTTCCTCCTCACAATAAGCCCGCCCGGGCTTTGCGTAACCAGAGGCTTTGCCCCTGGCCGTTCTCGATGGGCTGGCGAAGCACCAACGGGACGGCCCCCAATTACGCCTCCTGCAATAAAATGCAACAGGGAATTATGGGCCATTTTGCGGTCTTGCGCCGACCAACCGACTCCCAGACCTTGTTAACGGCAATACGCCTTTACGTCCCTTCTTGATTACAGGCTAGTCATGCGCCGTTTATTTGGGCAAGGGCCCCCAGAACGGCATCTGCGCCGCGCCGTCGCCGGTGGGGATCATGACCGGCGTCGTGCCCTGGCGTGTGGTCACGTAGAGCTTTTTTTGCCCGCTGCGGGTAGAGGAGAAGACGATGAAGTAGCCGTCCGGGGAGAAGGAAGGATTCTCGTCCGAACCGCCGCCCGAAGTCACCTGCGTCTCCTGCCCCGTGGTCAGGTCGTGGACGAACACCTTCTGCGCGCCGCCGAGCTGCTTGGTAAAGGCGACGAGCTTGCCGTCTGGGCTCATGCTCGGGTTTGTATTGTACCCCGAAGAGGTAAGGCGTCGGGACGAGCCGCCGGCGACGTCCTTGAGATAGATGTTGGGGCTGCCGGTTTCGTCGGAGACGTAGGCCATGAGCCGTCCCGAGGCGTCGAAGGTCGGGGAGACGTCGATGCCGGGACCCGAGGCGATGGCGCGACCGGGCTGGTAGGCGGAATTGAGCAGGTAGATGTCGGCCTTGCCGTGCAGAGCGAGGCTGACCGCGACCTGCCCGTCGGGCAAAAAGCGCGGGCTGACCACATTGGTGGTCGGCAGGGTGTAGACCTGGGGCTTGCCGCCGCCGGACCAGACGCCAAGGTAGTGGGAGCGCGAGCCGATGAGCGTGAAGCAGATGCGCCGGCCGTCATAGGACCAGCCGGGGCTCACGGCCATGCCCAGGTCGTTGTAGCTGGTCACCCGGGTCAGCCCCCGGCCTGTGGGCCGCACGGTCCAGATGTCCGAGCCCTTGCCGGAGCTCGGCTTGACGAAGGCGATCTGGGAATTGAAAAAGCCGCCCTGGCCGGTCAGGGCCATCATGAGCTCCATGCAGAAGCGGTCGGCGATGTCGGGCAGCTGCGCGTCGGTGACGCTGTCGTAGCCTTTGCCCACGAGCACTTTCTGCGTGTAGACTTCGAAGGCGCGCAGTTCCACGTTGCCGAGGTTGCCGCCCGGGGTCCACTGCGCGGTCACGAGCACATCGATCTTGCCCATGGAAAAAGGCTTGAAGTCGATCTGGTCGGCCGTGGGACCGCCGATCTGGCCAGGGATGTTCGAGGGCGGCACGAGTTGCAGGAAGGGCAGGAACTGCAAGTCCTTGTTGATGAGATCCTGGAGCTTGTCGGCCGGGGAAAGCTGGCCGCCGCCGGCGAAAGGCCGGGCCATGACAAGGTTCATTTTGGCTTGGCCCGGTCCCTGAATGTCCACGGCCAGGGAGGTCTGCTGCTGGGCCCGGGCCGTGCCGGCAAAAATCCCCAGGAGCAGGGCGATAGCCCCAAAAACGCCGATGATCCGCTTTTTCGCGCGCATGGTCATTGTCCAAATCCTACGGCAGTCTGCTTGATCGTTGTTGAATCCCGCCCGGTCGCCCGGGGTGGCCCATGTGATTGTGCTATAGCCCGAGACCGGCCCTTGGGCAATTCTCGGCGGCTGAAAGTTGCATGAATTTCCGGCGGGGAATCCCCACGCCGGCCGCAGGGACATTCTGCCCCCCAAACGCCGCATCAATGGCCAAGCTCCTGGGAGCTGAAGCGCAGTTGCAGGATGGTGAGCCCGGTCGGCGGCGGCGGCAGCGTTTCGGTTTCCGCCACGGACTTGACCGTGGAGGCGTCGAAGTTCGCCTGCCCCGAGGACTGGACGAGGTGGTAGCTCTGGATGCGGCCGTCCTTGTCGATGCGCACTTCCACGATGGCGAGAAGCTGCTGCTTCGCGCCCTGGGGGAAGCGCCAGTTCTTCTTGACCTCGCGGTTGACGATCTGGGCGTAGACGCCCATGGTCACGCCGCCCCCGCCGCCGGCTCCGGGCGTGCCGCCGGGAACGCCGCCCCCGCCGCCGCCGGCCGCCTTGCGGGCCTCGGCCAGGGCCTTGGCCACGGGATCGCCGCCAGCCGCGCCGGCTCCCGGTCCCGAG
>DQED01000440.1 GCA_003525525.1 Desulfovibrio sp. | reverse complement strand
GGCGAGGGCGGCGACGCGGGCGGGGCGTTCGCGTCCGTGCCCAAGGTGCGGGCGCGCCTGTCCGCAGGCGGCGGCTCCTTCGAGACCGAAGGCGAGGTGGAGGCCTTGTTCCCCTTCCGCCGCGAGTGGTTGCGGCGCAAGGGCAACCCGGCGAACATGGTGCTCATGGACGTGGTCGGCAACAGCATGGAGCCGGAGATCCGCCACGGCGACATGGTGCTGATCGACCAGGCGCAGACCGCCATCGTCGCCCATGGCATCTACGCCGTGGGCGTGGAGGACACGGTGCTCGTCAAGCGCGTGGAAAAGCGGCCCGGCGAACTGGTGCTCTTAAGCGACAACCGGGACTATGCCCCCATCGTGCTCTCCGGCGACGCTCTCGAGGCCTTGCGCGTCATCGGCCGGGTGCTGTGGATCGGCCGGGAAGTGTAATTTTTTTTGCCTGTTACGTTTATAAAAATAAACTAGTGTTGCGCAGGCCGCGCAACAAGGAGGCGCATCATGCAACGACGCTACTGCCGCTGCGGCATGTCCATCCTGGTGGAGTTCCGTCCGACCGGTCCGACCTGGCGGGCGTTGTTCTTCCGGCCCCGGCTGCTTTTCCGGGCGCGGCTGTCGCGTTGTCCCAACTGCGGCGAGGCCCTGGACATCGACCGGTTGTCCTGACGGGCCGCCGGCATGTCCGCGCATGCGATCTTTGGCGATGGGCCGTTCCGTTTCCCCGTGGCCAGCCCTCCTTGCGGCCACGGCGAAATACTCCCTGCCGGCCGTCATCGCCTCCCGCCCGCGACGCCCTCTCCGTTTCCCGGCGTCGCGGGCGTTGTTATCCGGCAATTCCGTTTTCTTCTTTCCTCCGGAAACGATTGGCAGTATCATAACGGTCGCGCCTCAACGCCCCGGGGGATCGTCGCAATGAGCACTTGGACGTTTGTCGTTCTCTATGCCGCGACCGTCTGCGGCATTTCCTCCATCTACGCGCCCCAGCCGCTGCTGCCGATCCTTGCCAGTGCGTTTGGCGTATCCGAAGCCACGGCCTCCCTGGTCACCACTGCCACCATGTTGCCGCTTGGGCTGGCCCCCCTGGCGTACGGCTTTTTCCTCGACGCCGTGCCGGCCAAGCCGCTCATCGGCGCATCCCTGGCGCTTCTGGCCTGCTGCACGGCGGGTTTGTGCCTGGCCCCGGATTTCGGCTGGTTTCTGTCCATCCGCGTCGCACAGGGGCTCCTCGTGCCGGCGCTCCTCACGTCGCTGATGACCTATCTGGCCACTTCGGCCTCGGCCGCGTCCCTGCGCCGGGTCATGGCCGCCTATATTGCGGTGACGGTGTTCGGCGGCTTTTTCGGCCGTTTCTTCGCCGGCCTTTCCGCCAACGCTCTGGGCTGGAAAATCCCCTTCTTCGGGCTTGCCGTGGTGTTGGCCCTGTGCGCCGCGGCCTGCCGCTTCCTGCCGCCGGACGGCCGGGCCGCCTTTTCGCCCATCCGCCTGGAGTACGCGCCGCAGGTGCTGCGCAAAAAAGGTTTTGTCGCCACCTATCTTATCGTTTCCCTGCTCTTTTTCGTTTTCTCCGGCATGCTCAATCTCCTGCCGTTTCGGCTGGGCAAGCTGGCCGGCGGCTACTCGCCGCTCCGGGCCGGCGCGATGTACGCGGGCTATCTCATGGGCATCATCGCCTGCCTGACCTCCCATCGTTTTTCCCGTCGCCTCGGCGGCCCCACGCGGACCATGGCCGTGGGCGCGGCGGTCGTCATCGCGGCGGCCGCTGTTTTTTCCCTGCCGTACCAGGCCGCGATCTTCGCCAGCGTCTTCGTGCTGTGCGCAGGCATGTTCCTGGCCCATTCCGTGGCTCCGGGAGTGCTCAACAGCGCGGAAATCGAGCACAAGGGTCTGGTCAACGGGCTCTATATTTCCTTTTACTATTCCGGCGGGGCGCTCGGAGCCTATCTGCCGGGGCTCGTCCTTGCCCGCTTCGGCGAGCGCGCCGCCGACGGCCTGCTCCTTTGCGTCGCGATCCTGGCTGCGGTGGTTGCGGCCCGCCTTGACGGCGAAGCGTTTTCAGGCGAGGCCAAGGCGGGATGACAGGGCCTGGTGTGAATATTTGCGGCGTTGGCGGCGATGGAAAGCGCGCGCCAGGGATTCGCGACGCGGGCGAAGGCTTGCGGCGGCGCGCAACCGTGCGGCGTCCCGGAATTTTTCTCGCATGGCTCCTCATGCTCTGCCTTGGACCGGCTGTCTGGTCGGGAGACGCCGCTGCCCAGGATGAGGTCACGGTCAAAGGCGGCAGCGCCATCTATCCGTTGCTGCGGGTCAATATCGCCGACAGCGGCCGTTTGGCGGAACTTTATATCGGCTTCGAGGCCCAGTGCCAGGACGCGGAAGGCGCGCAGCTCGCCGCCTCGCCGCAGACGCGCGAGGCCGTCTTGCTCTACCTGCGTGACAAGTCCGTGGCGCAACTGACCGGAATTCAGGCCCGGCGCAGGCTCAAGGACGAACTCATGGCCGTCATGAACAAGGCCATCGGCGCGCCCCGCGTCGTGCGCCTGTACTACCTCCAATTCGTCATCCGGTGACCGCGCCATGCCCCTCGTCCGCCTGATACGCCACGGCCAGAGCGCCTCCAACGCCGGCGAAGCGACCGAGCATCCCGACACCATCCCCTTGACCGCCCTGGGCCATGCCCAGGCCGCATTGGTGGCGTCTTGCTTTCATAAGCCTCCTGCGCGGGTGATCTTTTCTCCTTTCGACCGTGCGGCCCAGACGGCGCAACCGCTGTGCGAGCGCTACCCCGACGTGCCGGTCGCCGTGTGGCCCGTCCAGGAATTCACCTACCTCGCCCCGCGCCGCTACCTGGGCACCACCCGCCGCGACAGGACCCAGGCCGTGACCGAGTATTGGGTGCGCCTCGACCCGCGCTTCCGTGACGGGGACGGGGCGGAATCGTTCGTGGACTTCTGGGACCGGGTGGAAGCCTTCCTTGAGCGCATCGCGCCCCTTGCCGGCTCCTCGGCGGTCTTTTCCCACGGCCAGTTCCTGCGCGGCGTGCTGTTGCGCGTGTTGTGCGGCCCGCTCGGCGTGGCGGAGGCAATGACGCGCTTCCGTTCCTTCCGCATGGCCGTGGCCTACCCGAACGCGGCCATGACCGACCTGGCCTTGTCCTCTCGCAACGCGTACCTGGGGCAGGTTCGCGCGGGGCACATGCCCCCGGAAATGCTTTCCACGTGAAAGGAGATGTTTTTTTCTCCAACGCGTTGAAACCATGCGTTGCCTGCCCTACAAGAAAAGCGTATCGGCGTTCGTCGAACACGACGCAGTGAGGAACATGCCCATGGCGCAACGGCGCAGCGACCGCCCGGGACGATATACGGCCATGGCCTTGTTCGTGGTCGCGGTCCTGTGCTTCCTCGCCCTGGCCCCGGCCCGGGGACAGGCGGCCAAGCGCGCGGGAGCCTACTGGGCAAGCCTTTCCCGCGAACAGAAGACCGATCTGGTCCTCGGCATTTTCGACGGCTTCAATCTCAACGAGAACATCCTGGGGATCACCCTCAAGAACGAATACACCATCTGCACGGACATCATGGAAAGCATCATGCGCCAGTCCGACGCTTTTTTCGCAGGCATGCCCGCCGGAAAGATCGTCACGGCCCTGGATGCCTTCTATGCCAACAAGAAAAACAAGAACATTCCCGTTTCCTGGGGCTTGTGGGTGGTGGTGCGGGAAAACCGCAAGGATCCGACCGTCGGGGAATTCCTCGGCGAACTGCGCAACGTGTATCCGTAACCGGCGCAGGGCGTTGCGGCGCGTGGCTCCGGGCAGCGGAGGGCCTTTCCCGAGACGTTGCCTCGACGTCTGGGAAAGCGGCCCTCATGACGGCGTCTTGCTTTTTTGGGCGGCGTGTTTAAAAGGGCTACCGCCGGCCGCCGGCACGGCCGCGAGGAGGAAGCATGACGTCTCCGAAAGAGCTTTATTACGCCAAGCGGCTGGAGGAAGTGGCCGAAGCGCTGCGCAAGAATCATTTCAAGGCCCAGGTTGTCCCCGACGCCGCGGCGGCCAGGGCCTATGTCCTGGACGAGGTTCTGCCGGCCTCGGGCGCAAAAACCGTCGCCTACGGCGGTTCCATGACCCTTGTCGGCTCCGGCCTGCCGCAAGCCCTGGCCGAAACGCCCGGCATCGAAGTCCTCGACACCCTGGACAAGACCCTGACCCCGGAACAGACCTACGAACGCCGCCGTCAGGCCCTGCTGGTCGACCTTTTTCTCACCGGCAGCAACGCCGTCACCGAGGACGGCGTGCTCGTCAACCTGGACATGATCGGCAACCGGGCCTGCGCCATCGCCTTCGGGCCGAAACATGCCGTGGTGCTGGTCGGGCGCAACAAGATCGTGCCGGACTTGACTTCCGCCATAAGCCGCATCAAGGAATTCGCCGCTCCGGTCAACGCCATGCGCCTGGCGAAGAAGACGCCCTGCACGGCCACCTCCCATTGCGAGGACTGCGGCAGCCCGGAGCGCATTTGCAACGTGTGGACCATCACCGAAAAGTCCTTTCCCAGGGGACGGATCACGGTGATTTTGATCAATCAGGATTTGGGACTGTAAGAGGCCGTTTGGGGCAAAGCGAGGGGCCGGCTTTGGCTTGGAAGAAGATACCTCCCGAGGCGGATTATTTTCACTGCGAACCGGGGACCGACTACTACATCTGCGAGGAAGGCTTCGTCGTCGAAGGGCGCTTTCTTCAGGACGAAAACGTCAATCTCGACAAGGCCATCTGGCCGACCGTGCAGGGCAACCGGGCCTACATCCGGGTGCGGCGCAAGGGTGTGGACAAGAAGTTCCAGCTCGTGCGGATCTTCGCGGAACTCTTCCCGGAGCTGCTTTCCGGCGAGATCCAGGTGCGCACGCGCAAGGGGCCGTTTTGCCTGCGCGTGGACGCGGAAATGCGCGAAGAGGAACCCGCGCCCCGCGCTGCCGCGCCGGCCAGGCCGCGCAAGGACAAACCCGTGCGCCGCGAGCGCGAGGAGGCCGAGGAGGCACTGCCCGAAGTCGAAGACGAGCCCGTGCCGGACGAGGACGAGGACGAGGATGCGACCTCCACGGTGTCCGACGCCCGCATCTGCAAGGTGTGCAACCTGCGCAAACGCGCTTCGGAGTTCAGCCCCCGCGACGACATGTGCATGGATTGCTACATGGGGCGCGACGAACTGCTCAAGGAGATCATCGCCCGCCGGCGGCGCAAGACCAAGTCCGCGGCACCGCGTACGGTCGAGGAGAACGTCGAGGGCGGCAACATGGACGACGGCCTGGACTCCTTCGGCCGCATGGATTTCGGCATCAACCTTCCCGAATAGTTTCCGCCCGGCCGTACGTCGGTCGCGCCGCTTTCGCGCCGGCGTTCGGGAGGGTTCCACGTTGTGGAACGCCGCCCCGGACGCCGGTTCTTTTTTATCGTAAAACGGCGCGTCGCCGGGCGGTTGCGCGGCTGGCCCGTCGTTTGCTTGTCATCCCTTTGCGGCGCGGCCGCCATCGAGGTTCGCATGACCCGAAACGGCAGCGATCAGATTCCGGACAAGCCGACTGTTCCAGAGCCACGGGCAGGGCTCAAGGAAGCCGGCGTGCTGTTGCCCTTGGCCGTGGCCATCTGCATCGTCCTCGGCTGGTATGTGCTGCTCGATTACGAGCGGGCCGTGGCGGAGTGCGTGGCGGTTTTGCCCGGGGCGGGGATGCGGGTGCGCGAACTGCGCCTGATGCTGGGGCTTGCCGGCGTGGGAGGGCTCGGCATGGCCTTTCTCGCGGCCCGGGAGGTCCGGCGGCGGCGTCTGGTCGAGGCGAAACTGCGTCTTGCGGGCGAGGCCCTGGCCCGGCGCGTGGAACGACGCACCAGGACGCTTGTGCGCCGCACCAGGGATCTGCGCGAATCGCAGCGGCGCGTGGAGCAGGCCGCGGGCGAGGCGGAGGCGGCGTACGCCGCCGGCCAGGGCGAGGCGGCCG
>DQED01000396.1 GCA_003525525.1 Desulfovibrio sp. | reverse complement strand
GACGAAATCCGTGAAATAGACCCTGGCCACCTTGGCCTGGCCGATGGCCTGGTTGAGGCGGTCCACGATCTCCTTGCGCAGCAGGATCTTGCCTTCGAGCGTGCCGAGGTCTTGCGACGTCTTGGAGGAAAGGAGCATGAGCAGGGCGTCGCGGATCTTCGGCATGTTGGCCTCGAGCAGTTCCGGGTTCCCGGTCATCTCCACGTCGAGCACGATCTTGAGATAGCGCCTGGCGTTGGGATCGGCTAGGTTGACCACGAACGCGGGCAGGGGGACGTTGTTGGACGGGGCCTTGTCCTTGCCGCCGTGTCCGCCCTTGGCTTCGCCGTGTCCGCCTTCGGCCTTTTTCTCCTCGGCCTTGGGCGCGTGGGCCTCTTCGGCCTTTTTCTCCTCGGCCGCGGATTGCCCTTCGGCCGTGGCTTCCGCCGCCGGCGCGGGCGGCTTGGCCGCGAAGAATTTCAGGTAGGCGAAATAGCCGCCGCCGCCGAGGACCAGCAGCAACACGACCAGGATGACGTATTTGAGAAAGCCGCCTTTTTTCTTTTTCTTGCCTTCTTCGGCTTCGGGAGCGTCAGCCATGTGTTCCTCCGGGCGTCGCCGGGCTACGACGCCGGTCGCTGTCTCGGGCCAAAAAGGTCTGTGCCCACGCGCACGTGGGTGGCCCCTTCCATGACGGCGGCCTCGAGGTCGCCGCTCATGCCCATGGAGAGCATGGGCAGCGGCGCGCCGAGGCGCGTTTCCAGGGCGTCGCGCAGTTCGCGCAGCCGGCGAAAGGCCGGGCGCGCGCCTTCGGGGTCGTCGAAGACCGGCGGAATGACCATGAGCCCGCTCAGGCGCAACGCCGGCATGGCCGCGACGGCCTCGGCCAGTTCCGGCAGGCCGTCCGGCGAAACCCCGGATTTCTGCGTTTCGCCGGCCACGTTGACCTGCAGGCACACGGATTGCGTCAGGCCGGCGTCGCCCGTTCTCTTTTGCAATACCTGGGCCAACTCCATGTTGTCCAGGGTGTGGATGCAGGCGAAGCGTCCCACGGCGAAGCGCGCCTTGTTGCGCTGCAAATGGCCGATGAAATGCCAGACGAGCCCGGCCGGCGCGGCCTCCATCTTGGGCAGGGCCTCCTGGATGTAGGACTCGCCGAAGATGGTCTGGCCGCAGGCGGCGAGGGCCGCCACCTCGGCCGCGTCATGGAGCTTCGAGACCGCAACCAGCGTCACGGAAGACGGATCGCGGCCGCAGGCCGCGCAGGCCGAAGCGATGCGCGAGCGCACGCGGTCGAGCCGCTCCCTGGCGGAAACGTCCACGGACACGTTTTTCTCTCCCTTGGCCGGGCTATTCTCCGAGCCCGAGTTCGCGCAGAAGCGCCGGGTCGTCGGCCCAGCCCGGGCGCACCTTGACCCACAGTTCCAAAAAGACCTTGCTTCCGAGCATCTCCTCGATGTCCAGGCGCGCCTTCTGGCCGATGTCCTTGATGCGCGCCCCGCCCTTGCCGATGACCATGGGCTTGTGGCTCTCGCGCGCAACGAGGATGGAGCAGGCGATTTTCGTCAGTCCCGGCTGGGATTTCTCGTCCCAGAGCTCCACGGTCACGGCCGTGGAGTAGGGCAGTTCCTCGCCGAGGGCCAGAAAGAGCTTTTCGCGCACGATCTCCCCGGCGAGAAAACGCACCGGCGCGGTGGAGACCTCGTCCGGGTCGTACTGGTGCGGCCCTTCGGGCAGGCGCTGCGTGATCGCGGCGAGCATCTCCGGCACGCCCATGCCCGTCAAAGCGCTGACGGGAAAGAGCTCGGCCCCGGGCAGGGCCTCGCCCACGGCGGCGAGGAGCGGCAGGAGCCTGGCCTTTTCCTTGATCAGGTCGCATTTGTTGCAGGCCACGACCACCGGAACGTGTCCCGTGCCCACGGCCTTGGCGATGGGGCGCAGTTCGGCGGCGAGCGCGTCCGGGCGTCCGGCGAAGCGCGCCGCGTCGAGGAGCACGAGCACCACGTCGGCCTGCGTGAGGGCGGCGTAGGCGCTTCGCAGCAGAAGCGGGGCGATGCCGCGCTTCTGGCGATGCAGGCCCGGGGTGTCCAGGAACACGAGCTGGGCGTCGCCGTCGGTCAGGATGCCGCTTATGCTGTTGCGCGTGGTCTGCGGCTTGGGGGAAACGATCGAGACCTTCTGGCCGATCAGGTGGTTGAGCAGGGTGGACTTGCCGGCGTTGGTGTAGCCGAGCATGACCACGTGGCCGAAACGTTGCGCGCGCTCCAAGGGCGTCTCCTGTGCGGCCCGGCGCGGGCCGCATTGTTTATAATTCTTATAAACGCATACGGACGAAACGAAAATCGAGCAGTAGCCCGGCATCGGGCAAACGGCAACCCTTGCCTTGGCCCGTTGTCGTGGCTATAGCACGCCTGCCATGGGAAAGGACCTTATCATCGTCGAGTCGCCGGCCAAGGTGAAGACCATCAAGAAGTTCCTCGGCAATGCCTATGCCGTGGAGGCCTCGGTGGGCCACGTGCGCGATCTGCCCCAGAAAAAACTCGGGGTGGATGAAAAGGAAGATTTCGCGCCGCAATACCAGATCATACCGGGCAAGCAGAAGGTGGTGACCAAGCTCAAGGACGCCGCCGCGTCCGCCTCCACGATCTATCTCGCGCCCGACCCCGACCGCGAAGGGGAGGCCATCGCCTGGCACGTGGCCGAGATACTCAAGGATGCGGACAAGCCCATCCACCGCATCCAGTTCAACGAAATCACGGCCAAGGCCGTGCGCGAAGCCCTGGCCCATCCCCGCGACATCAACGAAAAGCTCTTCCTCTCCCAGCAGGCCCGCCGCATCCTCGACCGGCTCGTGGGCTACAAGGTGTCGCCGATCCTCTGGCAGAAGGTCAAAAGCGGCATTTCCGCCGGCCGCGTCCAGTCCGTGGCGTTGCGCCTGGTCGTTGACCGCGAAAAGGAACGCCGCGCCTTCGTGCCGGTGGAATACTGGAATTTCAAGGCCCGCCTGGCCGGGGACACGCCCCCGGAGTTCGAGGCCGAGCTCGTCAAATTCAAGGGCAAGAAGCTCGAGATCGGCAGCGCCGAGGCCGCCGCCGCCGCCGAGGCCGCGATTTTGGGCAACCCGTTCGTGGTCGCCGAGGTCGCGGAAAAGGAACGCAAGAAGTCTCCGCCGCCGCCCTTTATCACCTCGACCCTGCAACAGGCCGCCAACCAGCGCCTGGGCTATTCGGCCAAGCGCACCATGGGCGCGGC
>DQED01000079.1 GCA_003525525.1 Desulfovibrio sp. | reverse complement strand
CCGCCAAATGGCCGAACAGGAGCCTGCGGCGGCTCGTCCTGCGCTGCCTGCGCGAACTGCGCGGCGGCACGGCCGCGCCGGAGGCGGGTTGGGGTCTGTGCGACGCCGGACGTCTGGCGGACCTTGGCGTGCGTGCCGCGCCGCCGTCCAAGGGCCCCTACGCGCACCCGGATTTCGTGCGCGCGACGCTTGCGAATTTCATTTCACGGGAGAACCTGCCCAACCTGCTGCGCCACGGCGACCGCAACGCCATGACCTTTTCCATAGAAAACCGCGTGCCTTTCCTGACGCGCGAACTGGCGGAATTCCTGTTCTCCCTGCCCGAGGACTACCTGATCGACGGCAACGGGCGCAGCAAGGCCGTGTTTCGCGAGGCCATGCGCGGCATTGTGCCCGACGCGATCCTGGACCGAAAGGACAAGATCGGCTTCGCCACGCCGGAGCAGGCGTGGCTCGGGCAGATTCGGCAGCAGGTCGTCGCGCGCTTGCGCGAGGCGGACCTGGGGATGCTCCGTCGCGACGCGGCCCTCGAACTCGCCCGGGCCGAGGGGCCGAGAGCCGATCCGCAGCGGTTGTGGCGGCTGGTCAACTATGTATTCTGGCTTGATGCGTTCGGCCTGCGGGCGTGTTGACCGGCCTGGGGCCGGGTGATGACGGCGGGGTCGCGCCCGGAGCGGGCCGCCCCATAAACGGATACGCAAAAAAGGGTTGCAGCATGAATCTTACCGGCAAGACGTTTCTCGTTGTCGGCGGCGCCGGCTTTATCGGATCACATCTGGTCGACCTGCTCGCCAAGGAAGAGGTCAAGGAAGTGCGCGTCTTCGACAACTTCACGCGCGGCTCGGAGGAAAACCTGGCCAAGGCCCTGCAGGACCCGCGCATCACGGTCTTTCCGCTCGGCGGCGAACTCATGCATCGCGACATCCTCGATGCGGCCATGCAGGGCGTCGACGGCGTGTTCCACTTCGCCGCCCTCTGGCTGCGGCATTGCTACGACTATCCGCGTTCCGCCTTCGAAGTGAACATCGGCGGCACCTTCAACGTGCTCGAGTCCATGATCAAAAACGGCGTGCGCCGGCTGGTCTATTCCTCTTCGGCTTCGGTGTACGGCGACGCGGTGCAGGAACCGATGACGGAGGAGCATCCGCTCAACAACGACAATTTTTACGGTGCGACGAAGATTGCCGGCGAAGCCATGTGCCACTCCCTCTACCACCGTTACAAGGACACGGACAAGGTCTTCGACTATGCAGGGCTTCGCTATATGAACGTCTACGGGCCGCGTCAGGACTACATGGGCCAGTACATCGCGGTCATCATGAAGATTCTCGACAATCTCGACGCCGGCAGGGCACCCGTCGTCTACGGCGACGGCTCCCAGTCTTACGACTTCGTCTACGTGGGCGATTGCGCACGCGCCAACCTGCTGGCCATGCAGGCCGATACGACGGACGCGTTTTACAATGTCGGCACCGGGATCAAGACCAGCATCAAGGAGCTGGCGGAGCGCATTCTGGAAATTACGGGCTCTTCGCTCAAGGTGGAGTACAGGGAGGGCGGCCAGACCTTCGTGAAGAACAGGGTCGGCTGCCCCGAAAAAGCCGCCAGGGAGATCGGCTTCACCGCGCGGACGGGACTCGACGAGGGCTTGCGGCAGCTGATCGCCTGGCGCAATGCGCACAAGGAAGCGGTGCTGCGGCGGCGGCAGAAGGCGTTGTAACGGGCGGCCGCCGGATGCGGCCCGGTCCGACAGGGGCGCATCCGGCGGCCCGGGCGGAGAACGGGGTGGAATGAAGCGCATGAAGAATACGCAGGAGACGTTGTCGCCGCGGCTGGCACAGGCCGTGCGGGCCTCCCCTTTGGGCGGGGAGCTTTTGGATTGCTCCGGCTCCGTGCCGTTGCACGAGGCCAGCATCGCGACATTTTTCGGCGCGCTGCGACCGGGGGCGATCCATTATTTCGTGCCGGCCGTCCCGGTCGCTTCGGAACTCGGGTTGCCGGCCTACGACCCGTTGCTGTTTTGGGTGCCGGACGGCATCGCCGTTTCGCGCGAAGCCCTTTTGGCCAGGCCCTTCGCACCGGCGCGGCTCCAACGGGAGACGGGCGCACCCCTGTGCCGCATCGAGGGCGTGAGCCTGGAAGAGCAGGAGCACTACTTCGTCGACCATTACGGCGCGATCTGCCCCTTGCCGCGGCAGGTCAGCGTGGTGGTCGCCAACGCCTGCAACCTCTCCTGCCTGATGTGCCCCTACCACGGCAAGGAATCCCGGCGCAAACACACCAGGGACTACTTCGCCACGCCCCGGTTCATGGACCGCGACGTGCTGTTCGCCGTTGCGGACCAGATCGGCGCGCTTGGGCTGCCCGTGAAAATGGGCAACATCGAGGAGCCGCTGCTGCACCCCGACCTCGCCGCGTTCGTGGCGCGGGCGCGCGGGGCCGGCAGCCCCGGCGCCCACGTCACGACCAATGGCACCATGCTGACCGCCTCCCGGGCCGACGCCCTGCTGGATGCCGGGTTGACCAGCCTCTACGTCAGCATCGACGCGGCCATGCCAGAAACCTACGCCCGCATCCGGGGCGGCGGCCTCGCCAAGGTGGAGGCGCACGTGCGGGGGTTCCTGGAAAAGGCCGCGAAGCGGTCTCCCCGCTGCACGGTCATGGTCTCTTTTGTCCAAAACGACGGCGTGGACCCGCAGGAGGTCGAACGGTTCGCCGAAAAATGGCTGCCGCTCACCGACGGCGTCATCTTCTACAACGTGGCGACCTATGCCGGCGGCAGCGCCCGTTTCGCCAGCATCCACGACATCGCGCAGCGCAAGGTCCGCGACCACGGCAAGCGCTGGCCCTGCCTGAATCCGTGGCAGGAGGTCTATCTCCAGCCGGACGGGGGCGTGCTGTATTGCTGCGAGACGCTGTCCCGCCTGGCCTACATGCCGCTTGCGAGCATGGGCAATTTCCTCGAAACGCCGCTTCCGGACATCTGGCTGGGCGAGACCTTCGGCTCGCTGCGCAGGGCTCTGCTCCGCAACAGCCTCGGCGCGTGGCCCGCCTGCGACACGTGCGGCATCTGGATGGCCCATGTCTCGGCCACCGAGGAGACGGAACAGGGCAAGGTCGTGCGCAACATGATCACCGAAATCAGGTACCCTTCGTGAATGCGCCGCAGTTTCCGCCGCTTGCCGTGTTGCAGGGCATGGTCGCCTCCGGGTACGACAAGGACTTCGTCGCCATGGAGTTCGGGCCGGGGCTCGACTACTATGTCGGCCGCCTGGACCGGCTGTGTCTGCGCGGCGGGCGGGTCCTCGACGCGGGCTGCGGCATGGGCCAGTGGAGCCTCGCGCTTTCCCGGCGCTTTGCGCGGGTGGACGGCGTCGAGATCAACGCAAAGCGCCTGGCCATCGCCAGTCATGTCGCCGGCGCGGCCGAGGCCCGCAACCTCTTTTTCCACCGGGCGTCCATCGAGCGCCTGCCCTTTGCCGCCGGGGTCTTCGACGCCGTCTTTTGCTACGGCGTGATCATGTTCGTGGACGTTGCCGCGGCCCTGGCGGAATTTTGCCGCGTGCTCGCGCCGGGGGGCCGGGTCTACTGCTGCCTCAACGCGGACGGCTGGAGCCGTTATCTGGCCGACGACATGGGCAGGGACAAGCCGGCGGTCCGGGCGGCCGGGCTGGACACGCTGTATACGACGTATTGGCGGCGGGCCTTTGCGGACGGCCTTGCCGCGGCGCTTGCCCTGCAGGAACCGTTGCGCCGGCTGCTCGACGCAGCCGGAGAGGCGGCCGCGGCGGCGCTCCTCGACGCCACGC
>DQED01000322.1:8792-8915 GCA_003525525.1 Desulfovibrio sp. | reverse complement strand
CGATGACGTTCTTGCCCAGGCGCTGTCCGGGCGGAATGTAGATCTCCAGGTCCTTGGCCAGGCGTTCGCCTTCCTGGGAGGCCAGGGATTCGTAGGCGCTGATGCGGGCCTTGGACTTGGCGT
>DQED01000322.1:807-8720 GCA_003525525.1 Desulfovibrio sp. | reverse complement strand
AGCCAGGACGAATAGTTGCCCTTCCACGGGATGCCCACGCCGCGGTCCAGCTCCAGAATCCAGCCGGCCACGTTGTCCAGGAAGTAGCGGTCGTGGGTGACGGCGATGACGGTTCCGGGATAGCCGTGGAGGAAGTGCTCCATCCAGGCGACCGTTTCGGCGTCCAGGTGGTTGGTGGGTTCGTCTAAGAGCATGATGTCCGGCTTTTGCAGGAACAGGCGGCACAGCGCCACGCGGCGGCGCTCGCCGCCGGAGAGCACGGACACCGGGGTGTCGGGCGGCGGGCAGCGCAGGGCGTCCATGGCCATCTCCAGCCGGCTGTCGAGCTCCCAGGCGTCGCAGGCGTCGAGCTTTTCCTGGACCTCGCCCTGGCGTTCGATCAGCGCGTTCATGGCGTCGTCGTCCATGGGCTCGGCGAACCTGGCGTTGATGTCCTCGAATTCCTTGAGCAGCGCCACGGTCTCGGCCACGCCTTCCTCGACCACTTCGCGCACGGTCTTTTGCACGTCCACGAGCGGATCCTGCTCCAGGTAGCCGATGGTGTGGCCCGGGGTGAGCACGGTTTCGCCCTGGAAGTCCTTGTCCACGCCGGCGAGGATTTTGAGCAGCGTGGATTTGCCCGAGCCGTTGAGGCCCAGCACGCCGATCTTCGCGCCGTAGAAGTAGGACAGGGAGATGTCCTTGATGATCGGCTTCTTGTCGTGGAACTTGCTGACGCGGATCATCGAATAAATGATTTTATTTGGCTCGGCGGCCATGAAACCTCCTGGGAATGTCAGTGCTGTGGCGGCCGCGACCGGCCGCAGGATTGGGGTATGGCAAAAAACGCCAACGAAACGCAAGCGGCCCTCCGCATCCGGCCGAACGGGTCGGAGGGAAGGCCGCCTGCCTGTCGCGCCGGCTGGGCCGGCCGCGGGATGGACTATTTCTTCTTGCGCGCCAGGGCTTCCTGGAGCTTTTCGCCCAGAAGGCCCAGTCCGCCGCCGCCGCTATTCGCGCGCGTGGCCTTTTCCTTCTTGACGTAGTGCTTCCAGTCGTCGTTTTCGCGTTCGCGCTCGCGCTTGCCTTCACGGACTTCGCGTTCCTTGGTGCCGCCGACCGGGCCCAGGGTGATCTTGCGCTTCTCGGCGTCGATCTCGGAAACGATGACGGACACCGTGTCGCCGGGCTTGGCCTTCTCGTAGGCCGCCGGCTCCAGGGCGTCGCGCAGCTTGGACGCGGGAAGGAGGCCCGTCACGCCCGGGGCGAGGTTGACGAACAGGCCGTACTGCTGGCGGTTTTCCACCACGCCCTCGACCGTGGAGTCGAGAGCGAAGGTCTCGGGCACGTTTTCCCAGGGATCGCCGGCGGCTTCCTTGAGGCTCAAGGAAATGCGGCGCTTGCCCAGGTCGATGTCCTTGATCGCCACGGTGACGGCGTCGCCGGGATTGACCACGTCGCCGGGCTTGGCCACGCGGCGGGTATGGCTCATTTCGCTCACGTGGATCAGGCCCTCGATGCCCGGGGCGATCTCCACGAACGCGCCGAAGTCGGCCAGGCGCGTGACCTTGCCTTCGACCTTGTCGCCCGCGGCGAACATCTCGCCGACGCTGTCCCAGGGATCGGGACCGGCCTGCTTGATGGACAGGGAAATGCGGGGGCGGCCTTTCTTGTCGCGGTCGAGCGAAAGCACCTTGACCGTGACGGCCTGCCCGAGCGCCACGGCGTCCTCGGCCTTTTCGCAGCGCGACCAGGAGAGTTCGGACAGGTGGACGAGCCCTTCCAGGCCCGGGGCCACCTCGACGAACGCGCCGAAGGCGGCGAAACGCGCGACCACGCCGGGGATGACGTCGCCGGGCTGGGCGGATTCGAGGAAACGCAGTTCGGATTCGGCCCGTTCCTGTTCCTGCAGCTTGCGCCGGGAGACGACGATGTTCTTGCCGTCGCGTTCGAACGTGGTGATGGCGAAGCTGTAGGTCTGGCCCACGTGGACTTCGGGGTTTTCCGTGAAGCCCACGTCGATCTGGCTGACCGGGCAGAAGGCGCGGCGGTGGAGGATATCCACGTCGAAGCCGCCCTTGCGCGAGGCCGTGACCTTGCCCTCCACGGGCAGGCCGGCCTCGAAGGCCGCACGCAGCGCCTCGGCCCCGCCCTGGCCCGAAAGCGCCTTGGACAGCGCCACCTCGTCGCCGCGCAGCGAAACGACGTACAGGGTGACCGTCTCGCCTTCGGCAATGGTCAGTTCGCCGTTTTCATCGAGAAATTCCGCCTTGTCGGCCACGCCGTCGAGTTTGGTGCCGGTGTCCACGACGACGGTGGCGTCGGTTACGGCGATGACGGGCCCGGTAATGCGGTCTCCAACGCTGATTTCGCCGCCACGTTCGGCCAGGGAGGCCTCCATAAGCGCGGCGAATTCGCCTTCGGCCGGCATGTCCTTGGTGTCCGGCGTCTTGTCTGCCATGATCGCTCCGAAAGAAAAGGGGTGTGATTTGGGCGCGAACGCGCCGGGGCGCACTGTAGCGCAGCGGCTGGCCTTGTCAAATGCGAAAAAGGCCCTATCCTAAATCTTTCGAACACAGGGCGCTTACGGAGACCCCATGGACCCAGTCACACACGTCGCGGCCGGCGTGCTCATCGGCCAGGCCGCCAAGGATAAATTCCCGGCCGGCCGGGCGCTCGTGCCCCTGGCCGCGCTGGCCGCCTGGATGCCCGACGTGGACAACGTCGTCGGGCTGTTCGGCGCGCAGGCCTACATGCGCTACCACCGCGGCTACACGCATTCGCTTCTTGGCGGGGCGCTTCTCGCCTGGCTGCTGGCGCTCGTCGTCCACCGTTTATGGGGAGCGGCCAGAACGGGCCGGCTCTTCGCGCTGTTCTACGTCTGCGTGCTCTCGCACCTGTTCCTCGACTGCATTACGACCTACGGCACGGGCGTTTTTCTGCCCTTTTCCGAGGCGCGCCTCTCGTTCGCGTCGGTCTTCATCATCGATCCCGTCTACACCCTGGCGCTTTTGGCGCTGGTTTTTGCAAGCTATATCCGGCCCGCCGCGCGCAGGGCCTTTGCCGTGACAGGGCTCGCCGTGATGCTCGGCTGGCCGGCGCTTTGCCTTGGCGTGCGCGCTTTCGTCGCGCACAGGGCCGAGGCGCTTTTCGCCGCGCAGGGGCAGAAGGTGGACGCCCTGCACGTGCAGCCCGACGCCTTCGCGCCGTTGTGGTGGAAGGTGATTGCCGAGGAAGGCGACGCGTACGTCCTCACGGGCCTCGACCTCGCCGCGCCGCATACGCTCCTGCCCGAACGCCGTTTCCGCAAGGCCGGTCGGGAGGAACTGGAGGCCCTCGGCCGCACGGCTCCGGTCTTTTCCCAGTACCTCTGGTTCACCGATTACCCGGTCGTGGCCTCCCGGACGACGCCCGAGGGCACGACCCTGACCTTTAAGGATCTGCGCTTCATGGCCGTCAATCCCATTGTGGCCAAGGTGCGCGGCGACATGGTGCCCTTCACGCTCACGGCCTACCTCGACCCGGCCGGCAAGCTCGTGCGGGCGCTCTTTTCCCAGGTGGGCAAGGCCGAAGTGATCCTGCCGCGGCCCTTGGACAGCGGGCCGGGCGTGGCCCAGGCGGGCGGCCGGGGTTGAGCCGACCGCCCGCGCGCACTTACGCTTTCGGTTCGAGCGGCACCCGGATTTCCGTGAGCAGTTCCCCGGGCGGCGTGGTCTTGGGATCGTTGAGGTACACCTCCATGCTGGGTTTCGCCGCGAATTCGCGTCCTGAATCCGGGCCCCACACGCCGCACAGCCAGGCGTAGGCCGGGCCGAGGTTCGTGTACGGTCCCTTGACCACGGCCGTGGCGTAGTCCCCGTCGCCGAAGACCGCCACGGGCAGGTCGGGTGTGCCGGCATAGCCCTCGGGCACGGTCAGGCAGGCGTCGTAGCGGATCTTTTCCGGCGGCGTGATGCGCGGGTCGTCGTGCCCCACGCCGATGAATTGCGTGTCCGGTCCGAAAAGACCAAGCGGCTCGGCCATCCCGCACAGTTTTTCCCAGGCCGCCTCGCACTGGTCGTACGGGCCGACATGGCGCACCAGGGCCAGCCGCAGCGGCGGCAAGCGCTTGATCGTCACTTCAAGTTCCATGCATTTCTCCTCCATGATAATGGGGGGCAAGAGTTCCGATAGATCCCTGGGGCGCGACCGGCCCCGGAACGCCTTACGCCAAGCGGAGGGGGGCATGCCGTAGGCGGCGCGGAAGGCGCGGGTGAAGGCCTCCGGCGCTTCGAACCCCGCCTTCAAGGCCACCTCCGTGACTGAGCGCTTTCCGTAGGCCAGCCGGTGCGTGGCCCGGGCCAGCCGCAACCGGCGCAAGTAAGCCTTGACGCTTTCCCCGGTCATGCCCGTGAAGATGCGGTGGAAGTGGTAGGGCGAGAAATGGGCCTCACGCGCGATGGCGTCCAGGCGCAATTCCTCGTCCAGCCGCGCTTCCATGGCCCGCATCGCCCGCATGATCCGTCGCTGCCATTCCTTCCTCGTTTCCGCGCTCATGTTCCCTCCATCTCCCTGACTAGCCGTTCCTGCGGCGTTTCGCCTGACGAATCTTGCGCTTTTTTGTGGGGTCGAGTTTTGTCGTGTTGCGACTAAAAATTATTGTTGAACGGCAATTCAATCTCGACTATCAAGGGCGCGTCCGGACGATTCCGCCGCCGTGCGGCGGGAAAGGCAAGGGAGCGGCGCGGCCGCGCCGCTCCCTTGACAAAACAAGGAGTCGGTTCATGAAATGGAGTATCGCCCTGTTTCTGACGCTCGCGCTGCTTGCCGGCTGCGCCAAGACGGTGTCCACGAATCTCGCGACCGGTCAAGGTCTGGTCGCCGGCCGGCAATTGGGCAGGACCGCCGTGCTGGTCTGGTTCGGCTTCGAGGCGAACGACGCCAAAGGGAAAAAGAAGATCGAGCGGGTGCAAGAGATCGTCACGACCCGTTTCGCCCGGTTGCCGGGGACGACCCTCGGCGGCGACGACGCCTTGGCCAAGGCGCTTGAGCCCCTTGCCTGGCGCGACGCGAGCGACGTGGAACTGCTCGCCGCGGCGCGCAAAGCGGGCTGCGACAGCGTGGCCCTGGTCGAGGTGGCCGCCTGCGGCGGCGAGCTGAGCATCGGTCTCATGCCGCTTCCGGTCTGGGCCGTGACCACGCGGTTCTCCTACCGGCTGCGGCTGCTCGACGTGCAATCCGGCACGCTCGTGCAAAGCGCCATGCGCGGCAGGCAAACCGGCGGGGCCTATACCGTGCGGGGCCTCGATGCGCTCATGCGCGACTTTGACGCGGACCTGGCGTCCGTGCTGACCTTCGCCGCGCCCCAGGCGGGCCTGGAAACGCATTGATTCCCGGAGGACGCAATGGAAACGAAAAGCAATCTGGACGGCATCCGTAAACTGGGGGGCGTGCTGGAGCGCGTCTGCCTGTTCGGAGCCGTCGCCGTCGTGCCGCTGACCGCCCTGTACTGGGCCGCCTTCAACGTTTTGCCCCAGGATATGACCGCCTCGGTGGCGGAGCTGGCCGTTTCGCCGCGGCTTCCGGCCTGGGTCCGGGCGCTGTGCTTCCTGGCGGCCCTGGTCCCGGCCACGGCGTTCATGGTCACGTTGCTGCGGCTGCGCTGCCTGTTCGCCCTCTACAAGGAAGGCTGCATCTTCTCCCTGGCCAACGTGGTCTGCTTCCGACGCCTTTCCAAGGCGTTGCTCTGGTGGGCCGTGGCCACGATCCTCCACACGCCGCTGTTCGGTTTGGCCGTCACCGCCGCCAATCCTCCGGGCAAACATATCCTGAAGCTCGGCATCGGTTCCAACGAGTTGGGGCTTTTTTTCGTCGCAGCCGTGGCCGTGGTCATTTCCCGCGTCATGGAAGAGGCGCGCCGCCTGGACGAAGAACAGGCCCTGACGGTATAGGGCGCACATGGCGATCGTCATCAATCTGGACGTGATGCTGGCCCGGCGCAAAATGGCTTCCAAGGACCTGGCCGAGGCCGTGGGCATCACCGCCCAGAATCTTTCCATTCTCAAGACAGGCAAGGCCAAGGCCATCCGCCTCTCCACCCTGGAAGCCATCTGTCGCGAGCTGGCCTGCCAGCCCGGCGACATCCTGGAATACCGTCCCGACGCCGCAGACCCGTCGTAAGGAAAGTCCCATGTCGTATTCCGTCATCCTCGCACACCCCCGCCCCGGCAGCCTCAACCACGCCCTGGCTCGGGCCGCCTGCGCCGTGCTGGAAGAACGTGGCGAGGAGGTGCGTTTCCACGACCTCTACGTCGAAGGCTTCGACCCGCTGCTGCCGGAGGCTGAAGTCTCACGCGACGCATCCCTGCCATCCCTCGTGGCCGCGCATTGCCGGGAAATCGCCGAGGCCCGCGGCATCGTCCTCGTGCACCCCAACTGGTGGGGCATGCCGCCCGCCATCCTCGCCGGCTGGGTGGACCGCGTCCTGCGCCCCGGCGTCGCCTACGAATTCCTCGAAGGCGACGGGGGCGAAGGCGTGCCGCGCGGCATGCTTAAGGCCACGGCGGCAGTGGTCGTCAATACGTCCAACACCGCCCGGGAACGCGAGGCACGCGTTTTCGGCGATCCCCTGGAACGCATCTGGAAAGACTGCGTCTTCGGCCTTTGCGGCGTGACAAACGTGCGCCGCCGCATGTTCGAAACCGTGGTCACGAGCGACGCCGCGACGCGCCGCGCATGGATCGCGGAAACCGAAGCGCTCGTTCGCGAAACCTTCGCCACACCCTAACCCAAGGAGCCGCCATGCCCCTCGTCACCATCAAGATCACCCGCGACGGCGCGACAGCGGAACAGAAAGCCCGGGTCATCCAAGGCGTCACCAACCTGCTGCGCGACGAAATGGGCAAGAACCCGCAAACCACCGTGGTCATCATCGAAGAAGTCGATACCGACAACTGGGGCATCGGCGGCGAAACCGTCACGGCACGGCGGGCGAAGGGGTAGAGGATAGGGAGAAGACAGAAGAGGGGGAGGGGGAGGAAGATGCCTCCGGCGGCCGGGGGGGATCATCCCCCCCGGACCCCCTGGACGGGGAGACGGGAAGCGGGTGGAAGCGTGGACGGCGGGCGGTACGTCGGGGTCTGTGGGTGCCAGCGGCGAAGCGCCGCATTTCAAGAAATTAGGTCAATAAATTTCTTTAAATTCGCTCCGAAGGAGCGACGGCCTGGGGCCGGTATTTTCCCTGCCGAGCCTGCCGCGAAAGGGCGGCAGCGGCAGGGGAAATTCCGGCCCCATCTTCGTTCCGCCCCCCGCCCGGCCTCCCGGTGCCCGCAGCCTCCCCGCGCCACGACGCCGACCGGGGGGGCCGGGGGGAGTGACTCCCCCCGGCGGGGTTCGGGGCAGCGCCCCGACGGGTCCAGGGCAGAGCCCTGGCNNAGGGTCCGGGACAGCGTCCCGGCTTAAAAGCGTATCAGCCACACGCCGGCGGCGAGGAGGACGCTGCCGATGAGGCGTTTGCCGTCGAAGGGGATGTGGGGGAAGCCGAGCAGGCCGAAGTGGTCGAGGGCCATGGAGGCGGCGAGCTGGCCGGCGAGGGTGAGGGCGACCATGGCGCCCGCGCCGATGCGCGGGGCGAGGATGACGGTTGCGGTGACGAAAAACGCGCCGAGAGAGCCGCCGACCCAGTACCACCAGGGTGAGGCGGGCAGTGCGCGGGCAAAGGGCACGCCCTGGCCCATGACGACGAGAACCAGGGCCAGGGCGAGGGTGCCAACCAGAAACGAGACGAAGGCGGCGGGGATGGCCCCGTCGACCATGCCGGCGAGTTTGGCGTTGATGCCGGCTTGTATGGGCATGAACATGCCGGCGGCCAGGGCCAGGATCAGATAGGCCGATTGCATGGGGGCTCCGGGTCAATACGGCTTGTCGACGACGGTCTTGCCGATGGGGGCCAGGGC